>JAZDDD010000527.1:0-7169 GCA_036679545.1 Gemmatimonadota bacterium
TCCGTACATCTCTTGGACAATCGCCTTCATCGCCTTCTCGAGTCGCTAAAGGTGCGCGGTTTTCTAAGGACCAAGGTTTCGCGCTCTTGTGGTGTCAAGCCAAGACAGCATCTAACACCAGAAGAACTGTGACGTCATGGCACGTTGTCTAATCGCCAGTTTTACCAGACGTGCATGCCGACGCTCACGGCAGGGTGTCTGATTCCGTATTCCTTAATAGGTGTGCGGCGCGGTTGCACGTCCCGGTCGGTGGGAGGTCTGTGAGGACCCCGTCTATGATTCGGGTGGAGAGGGGCTCTCCCCAAGGAACGGCTCATCGCTATCTATTCCCAAGCCTTAGGTTACCGGGCCGACGATGACGGTCACCTCGACGTCGTCGAACAACCCTCCATCGTCGGCGCGGCCACGCAGGACGTAGGTCCCCGGCCGGTCGAATGTAACCTGTACCTCCCAGCGCCCATCTTCAGGAACATCCGGTGCAATCCACAATGGCGCCCACGGAGAGTTCGCGCCCGTGCGTGTATCCTCCCAAACCTTCACCTGCAGCGGATCGAAGGTGATGTCGGCGTCGCCCCGGAATACAAACCACGCGAAATGGAGACCAACGGTCTTACTGACCGTAATCCTCGGTGGCGGGCGCAACTGCCGCGCCGTCAATACAAGGGGGCCGTCCTGTTGTGTCGTACGTCTACGACGCCGTGGCAGGTCGTCATCGGAAACGCTGACAACAAGCGTTACCGGTTCACCGATTCTGGCGCGGCGAACAGCATCCCCGTCCAGCGTGATGGTGGGTGGTGTGTTCGCCCGTGACGCAGCGGTACTCCGGCCGATGCCGAGCGCTCCGGTTTCCGATGCGATGACCATGTTATCGAGCTTGTAGTCGGTGGCGAGCGTGCCGTACGCGTACTCGATTTTTCCTCGTGTAGTGAGTGTCCAGACAACTTCTTGATCCCCGAAATCCGCTGGTACGTGGACCTTGAACATGAACCGATTGCGGCGTGGAAGGAAATGCGTTGGCTGATTTTGGTCGGCCGCTCCCGGGGAAATGTTATTGGATGGTCCCACCGGAACGTTCAGTTCCTCATGCCAGTTGCGATTCATGTAGCCGAACACAAGACTGAATGACCCGTCGGCGTTCTCCTCCCACCCCTCAAACGCGGGCGATACGTTTTGACCGCTCTGGTACGTGAGTTGCGCGCTTGCTGATCGGCCGCTGAGGAACGCTGCCACAATGATCGACGCGAGCCATAAGTTGGTACGCATGGTCAGTTCCCCGGTATGACGAGACACAAGGGGCACCCGATGACGTGATCGTTGGCGTTCAGGTTGAGGTTTGCCCTCCGCGTGGCCATTGCCTCCTGGAACTGTTCGTCGGAAAGTGCGACTCGCATGCCCAGGTCAATGAACATGTTGGCCACGGATCGGTTGCCAGAACCTTGCCAGTTCCGCGCGTCGGGGACGTTGCGGTTTTGTTGCGTGTTATCCATGTAACCAATGATGTGCAGGACAGTACCCTTCGGTAACAACGGCTGATAGTCGTCGGCAAACGTGTAACCTCGGACCCAGTTGTGGTCGTATCCAACGCAGGAAAGGGTCTCGATATTGAAACCCCAGATGGCTTCGAGACACATCCGCGCTCCGGGTGCGTGAAGATGCGGTTCGAACGTGACGACCTTTGTATGCTGTTGCAGCACAGCGTAGGCGTGTAGTTCCTGGTCCTTTTCACCGGCCTTGATGTCGATATCGGAGCCATTGCCCAGGCTGATAAAGATTGAACGGTACGTCGGCTCGTAATCGGGCGGTTGGAAACGGAACCCAATCTCGAGATGAGCTTTGGTGTCGCGTCCGTTTGAGTGCACGTGTGTCGAGTTGGACACGATGCTCGAACCCGCCTTCAGAAGTGGCCCTGCGTCGTTGTCAAAGATGTCACCATTGCGTCCGACTTCGTGTACCGGCCATCCAACGACGGGCTGATCGGGATCGTCCAGTACCCGCGTACTCCAGACCATGTGGTGGAACACGTACAATCCGCCGACCGTTTCCCTGTCGGAACCTGCGCTACCTTTCACGTCATTGATTTCCCTAATCTCGACCGAGGCCACGTACCGGTCTTCGGTGAGTCCGGTGGGAACACTCTTGATATCGCCCCACCAATCAGGCGCATCTTTGCCCACCAGGAATTCCTCGGTCGAGACGATCAGGTCGGGTTCTCCGAGCGTCCACGCACCATCGACATTGAACTCCAGGGGTGGTGGCATGTCCGCCGGGTCGCCCTCGGGCATGCCGCTGCGTACCCATGTGGCGATTGCGGCGATTTGCCCGTCGCTCAGCGATGGATCATCCTTGAAATGTTGAATACCGATGTCCTTCTCCACGTACCACGGTGGCATGGCACCCATCCGGTCCCGGATACCGGTCCGGCGGCGGATTTTCCTTCCATAGGCTCGCACCGAGTCGTACTCGACAAGCGGCATCGGTGCCACGCCCCCGACGTGATGACACCGCTGACAGCTCTGTTGCAAAATGGGCACGATGTCTTTCGCGAACGTGACCTCACCCTGAGGTGAGTCCTGTTGCGCGCCCAGGGAAACCGGCACTGCAAGTGCGACGACCGCGGCTCGCCATCTGATAACGACGCGCTCAAAACGGCGATGTGAAGTAGTGGAGACGGCCATTCCATATCCTCCGGTGGTGGGGTCCGTGGCAACGGGTCGCAGAGGAGCCCAGTTCATCCGACTTCGGACCGGCTGAGCATTGCCGAAAGCCCGTTTGGGCCAAGATGCGGATGTGTGAGCCCACCGGCAAGCGGCGGTGCCTAGAAGTTGGCTTGAATTCCTTCAAACAGCGCTGGAACATCGATAACAACGGGTTCCACCAGTTCACGAGGGTGCCATTCGAAGCGTTCGTAGTAGGTCTGTTCTTGCCCAAAAGATAGTGAACTCACCACTGCGCATCGATCCTTCAAATCGATCCGCCACACCTCGCGCACGCCGAGCGCGGAATACGCGGCGTGTTTGAAGTCGCGGTCGTAGACCCGCGATCCCGTGCCCGAGACCTCAACAGCCAACCACCAGGTAGCGATGTCGGATCAGCGCTTACCGATTGGCTCCGTTCGCGGTACAACCAGTATGTCGGGTTCCAAATGCACGTTCGGCTCGATCTCGACTGAACCGGGCGAATAAACCTCAGCCACCGCTGCATCGACATAACCAGAAATGGTTCGGCATAGCCGAGACACAACGGCTTGATGCCCGGGGGCGGGTGCCGGGGTCACGAGCAGAAGCCCGTCCAGCAACTCGTATCGGCTGCCGTCGTCCGGGAAGGAATCCAGGTCCTGTAGCGTGTAGCGCGGGGTGGCGAGGGGCATGACCATAAGCTAGGGACTCGGCAGGGGAAATCGCAACTCGGCACGACTCATGGTAGCGTTCCAGTGTGAGTTGGCCGTGATCATTTCTACTCCGACTCGCCCAAATCCCTAAGTCGACAGTCAAGCCGGTTGGCGAAACAATTCCTCCAATTGAACCGTGAACGGCACGCTTCTACCGGCCGGCAACCAACGTACTCTTTTTCTTTCGACTTGCGGCAGTTCCGAGTCCGGCATCCAAACTTCAACCAGTCCTCTGTCGGCATCCACAATCCAATACGTCGGAATCTCCGCCTCCTGATACAGCCGCCGTTTGGTCAACCGATCGTGGCGGGACGTGGATGGGCTCAACACTTCGATCGCCAACAGCAGTGTCTTCATATGACGCCAGTCCATCGTACGTGCTTCGTCGCGATCGACGACGAAGAGGTCCGGTTGCACCAAGGTGTCGGCGCTCCACGAAATGTCGGATGGGGAGAAAAAGAGGTGGCCCGCTGGGTTTTGCCGTAGGTAGGTGTCAAGTGTAATGAGTAGTCGCCGGACGATTTCCTGATGCCACGCTCGGGGGGCCGGGGTCACCAGCAGCTCCCCGTGGACGGTCTCGTACCGGTTCCCATCGTTGGGAAGCGCCCGGACCATATCGGCCGTGTAGTATGTGGGAGCTGCCATACCCATAAGCTCACCTCGGCGGGGGAGGAAACGCAATACGTAGCCACGCGGTGATGCTAAGTGGCGACGGGGCATACATTTTCACCCTTTCAACGCATCACGTTGCAATTGACCGAGAACGACTGGCGAGAACCAGTTGGAACCGGAGTACCGTGTGGGGAGTAGACGAATGCGGTCCTTTCCGCCTAATTAAATGTTCAATTATCTTGGACCGGCGGTTCTTTGGAACCAATCTTTTTTTCCACAAGTGGAGGGAAGCTCATGCGAGCACTGAAATTGGCCGCTCTGGCCACGGCGTTTTCCGCCGTGGCGCTGGCGGCGCAGGACCATGACCGCGATGTCGCGGTCGAGGGGGGTGGGGTTATCGTCGATGGTTGGCAGGCGCGGACGGATCGAGGCACGTTGGAGAACCTCAAGTTCGAGCGTATGGGGTCCGGCTACCATGTGAATGTTGGGCCGGCAGTAGTCCTATATCGCGAGGGCGATCGCGCCGCAGGTCAGTATGAGGTCTCCGGGTCGTTCACGCAGACCAGTTCCCTCGGCCACTCACACAGCTATGGCTTGATCCTCGGCGGCAGCGACCTGCAGGAAGATGGCCAAGCGTACACCTATTTCGTGGTGCGTGGCGATGGCGTGTATCTCGTGAAAAAACGGGACGGAACCGAACTGGTCGTGCTCACCGAAGGTGGGAACCAGGCCGGATACGTCCAACATGACGCGATCAATGCCGCGAACGACGACGGACGGGCCACCAATGAACTGACCGTTCGAGTGCGAACGGATGACGTCCAGTTCCTCGTGAATGGGACCGTGGTGATGACAGCCCCCAAGTCCGACATCCACACGGACGGCATCGCCGGGATGCGGATTAATCACAACCTGGACATCCACATCGGTTCGTTCAACCTATCAAGCGGATCAGGAACCTAGGCTAAGAGACGCCCCGGCTTCGGCCGGGGCGGGCCTTGACCGGTTGCCGGACCGGGTTTGGCCGCGGACCCGCACCCGAGCATCATGACCCGTTTGAATTCGCGGGCTGATTCTCAATCAGTTCTGAGTGCGTCCAAGGGATTCACTGTCTCGGCCTTTCTCGCCGGAACGGCGCTGGCGACGAGCCACGCCAACGTCAAAACCATCGCCGCTCCGGCGACGGTCATCCAATCCATGGCACGAACTCCAAAGAGTCGATTCTCGATCAAACGGCCCAGTGCCCATGACGCAGGTAACGCGATGGCCAACCCGGTCGCCGCCAGGGCGGCAGCTTCACGTACGATCAACCCTCCTGCCGACCAGCGTGGCGCGCCGAGTGCGAGCCGTATGCCCATCTCTTTGGTCCGACACGCGGCGGAGAACGTAAGCACGCCGTACAGGCCGATCATCGCCAACAGTGTGGCTATCACGGCGAAAGCTCCGGCGAGCATTGCCAGCATTCGCTCGTAGACCAATAAGCGGTCGAGTTGGTCTTCCAACGTACGCAAGGACGTCAGCATGAGCACAGGATCAACGCGATTCACCGCGGCTCGGACTGCCCGCGCTGTTGCCGCCAACGAACTGCGTGTTCGCACGTAAAACGTGCCTGTCCCGACCGAACGTTCCCAAAGAGAAAAGAAAATCTGCGGTTCAAGTTCGCGCAGACCGTGGTCACGGAAGCTCTTTACCACGCCGACGATCTCGATGCGCGGCACCACGTTCGGACCCCGACCAATGGCCACTCGTGCTCCAACGGGATTGCCTACCGGTATGTACCGTCGCACGAACTCTTCGCTGACGATTGCCGAACGCAAACCCCAACCCGGTTCGTTTCGGATGTCGCGGGCGTCGAAGTCGCGACCCAGCGTAATCGGCGTGCCCAACGCGGCGAAAAACCCCGCAGTGACCGCATTCATCGGGATGCTTTCGTTTTCGTTCGAGACAACCCGTTGCGAAGATTCGACGGTTACTGGGTTTCCCCATCCGCCCCCACTCAACAGCTCCCACAGGCCGACTCCAACTTGCTCAACGTCGGGCAGTGCCTGGACCTCTGTCAACACGCTCCGAAGCACTGGCTTCGATGCACCCAACTCGTAACCATTGTTTACCGGAGTGACCTGAAACATCAGGAGGTTGGTCGTCGAAAAACCGGGGCCCTGCGCTCGCAGCGTTCCGAGCGTGCGAGCGAATAGACCGGCGCCGATCAGCAGGATCAGCGCGAGCGCGAACTGGCCAACCACGAGCGTTTTGCGCAAGCCAAGACCACCCGCGATCCCGGACGACTGTGCTTTGAGCGCGGTCACGGGCCGCACCGACGCCGCGAAGAAGGCCGGCGTGGCTCCGGAAAGCAACGTGACCAGCACCGTGATACCCAGGGCAAACACGAGGACCCGCATGTCGAGGTTCGCACTCAGTGACACATCTCCTGTCCAAGGTGCGGACGCCGTGCGCAAATAGGACAGAACGGATTGGGCAACGGGAGGAGCCAGTAGCACGCCCGCGATGCCACCTACACCGGCTAGCAATCCGCTCTCGATCAGTTGCTCCTTCACGATTCGCGCACGGGAGGCGCCCAGAGCGGTTCTCAATGCGATCGCTCGGCGCCGGGCAAGTGTTCGTGCGAGCGAGAGATTTGCGACGTTGAGACAAGCGAGTAGGAGGAGTAACGTAGTCGCCGCCACCAGTATCAACACTGGCTGCTGAAAACGCGATTGCATCTGCGACTGACCCTGTCGGCCGGGAAGGAGATCTAACGTTGACGCCAGGTATTCCTGCATGCGTTGCTCGTTGACGCCCGGCCACCCTTCCCGCTCGGTGTCGGCGTGCAAATAATTCCTGAACCACGGTTGGAGCTGCGTCTCCGCTCGCTCTCTGCTGACGCCCTCAGGCAAACGCGCGAACACGTGCAGAAACCTCTCGCGCCGCTCGTTCAGCCGACCCCGACCGATAACCCGATCGTTCATCATCATCGGAACCCAGATCGCGGGGGCCCGACTCCAATCGGTCCCGTGGAACCCCGGTTGCGCCACGCCTACCACCGTCATGGGGTAACCATTCATTCGAAGCTGACGCCCAATCAGCGTTGAGTCTGCGCCAAAACGCCCACGCCAGTAGTCGTACGAGAGAACCATCACCGGATGGGCGTCGGGCACCAAGTTGTCTTGGT
>JAZDDD010000528.1:0-3526 GCA_036679545.1 Gemmatimonadota bacterium
ACCGTTTTCATGTTTGGCTTCCCACAGCTGGGTTGTTGAGTCGCGGCGTAACTTGCATCATGCCATGCTACCGCGAAAGGCCACCGATCGCGGGTTTCAGACTGCCACTCGAAACCCTCGATACCAACTAACCCGTTACACAAAGGCCATTGCTACTGGCCACGTACCGCATCGATCGGATCAATCTGTGCGGCACGACGGGCTGGTACGTAGACGGCCGCGATACCGACCAGGGTCATCATTGCAAGAGCAACAGCGTACGTTAGGAGATCCGTTGCAACGATGTCATACAACAGGCTTGTGAGCACGCGACCCACGAGCAGTGAAACGCCAAGACCAACGATCATGCCGATGACGACAGGTCGCATTCCCCACCGCAGCATCAAGAACTTGACATCGGCCACGTTTGCACCGAGTGCAAGACGTACGCCAATCTCACGCATCCGCTGGTTCACGGTCAACGTTATCACACCGTACACTCCAGTTATCGCAAGAACCAGCGCTAGCAACGCGAACGCGGCGAGCGACAACGTATTGAAACGTTGGCGCGCAATGGAGTCTGAAAACATTGCCGCAACGGTGGTAGCGTCTCGCACGGGTACCGCCGCATCGACCGCCGCAACCTGGCCTCTTATGAGCCCAAGCACGTCCTGCGGATCCCCCGTCGCACGGGCCAACACAACACCTCCCGAGAAAAAGTCTTCCGGTTCAAACATTCGATAGATCTGAACCCTCTCCGGTTCGTCAGCAAGACCGAAGGCCTTTACGTCGCCAACCACACCAACAACTGTCGTCCACTCGTCCTGTCCCTCCCACCGAAACCGTTTCCCGGTCGCCGTTTCATTTGGCCACATCTCGCGCGCGAACTGCTGGTTGACAACGGCGGACAGCGAAGGGTCGTCGTCCCGGTGAAAGACTCTACCGGAAATCACGCGAATCCCCAATGTCGCGAAATATTCAGGAAACACCCAATTCGACGAGATGACACCGGCCTTAGCATCGAAGGCACCAATCCGACCTTCGATTTCTACGGCGCCAAGCATCGCTCCCATGCGCGGTGGTACACCCATAGCAACGGTGGCTTCGGAAACCGCCGGCAACTGACGCACACGAGCACGTACCTCTTCAAAGAACGCGCTGCGAGAAGTCGCATTGGGGTAGCGTGTTTCCGGCAGGTTAATCCGAACACTCACGAGCTGATCGACTGCAAATCCCGGATCCACGGCATTCAACTGGATAAAACTGCGAACGAGTAAACCAGCACTCACGAAGAGAACGAACGCCAGTGCTACTTCGAACCCGACCAGGATTTGACGAAAACGCGTATGGGACTTGGAGTCACCAACGCGAGTCCCCTGGCGCAAGGCAACCGCCAACCAAACCCCAACACCGCGCGCTGCTGGCAGCAACCCGAACACGACTCCTGAGGTAATACCGGCCACTGAGCCAGCCACGAGAACGCGAGGGCTGAGGCTCGCGTACTTGAGTTCCGTCAACCCGCTCGGCGCAAACGTTTGCAGCAGATCCAACCCAAAATACGCCAGCGTAATGCCAGTGGCCGCCCCAAACAGCGTCAACATGAGCGACTCCGTGATCAGCTGACGCGCTAGGCGAGCCCGTCCCGCACCAAGCGCCGTACGAATTGCCATTTCGTGCTGACGACCCACACCCCGCGCGAGTACCATGTTCGCTACGTTTGCACACGAGATGAGAAGTACAAGTCCCACCGCCCCCAAAAGTACCCATAGCCCCGTTCGCAATTGACTTGACGTCATTCGGTGAGGTGGAACGAGGTGTGGTTGCCAGTCAGCCTCTCGGGCGTCTTCGTCAAGACGGGCATCGATTCCAACCAGCTCGGCCGTGGCAGACTCGAAACTGGCCGATCGGCGAATACGAACCACCGTGCTCAAACCGGCTCCGTCATTCGAATTACGCAACGGAAGCCAAACGTCCGATTGGCTCCGTTGAAACAGCCGGTCCAGAGTTCCCGGCGCGACACCAATGACCTCATGAGACACACCGTTGATTTCCAGCGTCTCGCCTAACACGCCGGATCTCGCACCGAACCGTGTTTTCCAAAAAGCTTCACCGATCATCACGACATTCGGCGTGCCCACAACGGAGTCTTCCACAACGAAGGCCCGCCCAATGATGGGCAACACGTCAAGGAAACCGAACAATTCCGGCGCCGCGTATCCTGCGCCAACCGCCACCGCGCCTTCTTCCGTTCCCACGGCAACCTCTGTCCAGGTGAGACTTGCCATCCCCTCGAGCTGCTCGGCCTCGGACCAAAGGTCAAGTTGCTTTTTTGTAGGTGGGATCATCATGTTACCGGCTCGCTGACTCCACAGCCACGCCATCCTATCACTGTCTTCAAACGGCCAGGGGTTGAGGATCACCGAGTTCACCAGACCAAAGATCGCCGTGTTTGCGCCAATGCCGAGCGCAAGCGTGAGAACCGCAAGCCCGGTAAAAGTCGGTTGTCGCACAAAACCACGGAATCCGAAGCGCAGATCTTGCCACATGCCGTTCATTGCCCCCGCTTGATTCATGATTGGTATGTGTCGAACGCGGTGTACAGCGTCGCGAACATCCTTGACGTCTCCAAATCGTGAGCGTGCCGCAACTGTAGCGTCACGATTTGACATTCCCGATTTACGATACTCAGAACGTCGCATGTTGAGATGGAAGTCGATCTCGTCATCGATTTCGCGACGCATCCGCAGTCGACGAAACCAGGGAAACAGGCGCTGAAGACTCACTCGCCGAGCATCTGTGCGATTGCGTTGGCGTAACGTGACCACTCAACGGTTTCCGCCGCGAGCTGACGTCGTCCGGCCTCCGTGAGTGTGTAGAACTTGGCGCGGCGTTTGTTTTCAGATCTCCCCCAGGTAGAGGAAATCCAACCCCGCTCCTCCATCCGGTGGAGGGCCGGGTACAGCGACCCCTCTTCAACCTTCAAGACGTCGTCCGTGACTCGCTCGATGGTCCGCGCGACTCCATACCCGTGTGTCGGTTGACCCTCGAGCACTTTAAGGATCAGAAGGTCCAATGTCCCCTGTAGAAGATCAATTCGGCGTCGCATTCACCAGCTTCCATAGAATGTCTACTGAAGGTGATGAGATACCAGTAGAACGTCAAGGGGAGCTATGAGTGGCCTTGATCTTGGTGGCCAATCCACCGATTATAGTTGGCACTAACAACTTTAATCGCAGGGAACCATGTCCGACTCTGACCTCACCAAGACCGTGCAAGCCAAATACGCCGAAGCCGCCAAGACGTCCTCTTGCTGTGGTAGTTCAACGTCCGGTGATCCCATCACGTCAAACCTCTATGACGAACGGGAGACCGCCGAGCTACCCGAACAGGCCGTTCGCGCCTCACTCGGATGTGGGAACCCGACCGCCCTCGCGACTCTGAATCCGGGCGACGTCGTGCTCGATCTTGGGTCTGGCGGCGGCATCGATGTTCTGCTTTCCGCCAAGCGCGTCGGTCCAACCGGCAAGGCATACGGTTTGGATATGAC
>JAZDDD010000529.1:0-10939 GCA_036679545.1 Gemmatimonadota bacterium
GCACCACCGGTGGCCACCGTACGACCTTCTGCGTTTAAACGTTCCGCGTCCTCGAGACTACTGTGGATTTCCCCATCCTGCTTGGCCAGATTGACGTGTATCGTCGCGCTACTGGAACGCATTTCGGTTGCGGTGGCACCCAGGGCGCCGGCAACGTTGCGCAAGTTGCGGACTTCGGTGCCAATTCGCTCAACAGTATCGAGTAACGGGCGCCGTAAGTCCGCAATGTGCATCGCCGTGGCTATCCTATTTGCGCACGCATCAAGCAGGGCCAGGTGTTCGCGCCGGTAGGTTCCCGGTTTGTGATGTTCGAGTTCAAACGTGCCAATAACGTCGTCCCCCAACTTTACCGGATACACAACGCCGCTGGCGATGTGGTCGGGTAACGTGGCGGTCCGCGGGTCACCCGCGGAGTGGCGAATGATGATTGGCTTACCGTCGGCAAGCGCGGACTCACGCAGGTCCTCGAATTCCACCGGTGGGTCTCCGCGGTCGCGGCGACCGATGAGTCCGCGATACACCAACTTGACGTCGGCACCCGCATTTTCTCGGCGAAAAATCCGGAAATCCCCCCAATCGAGAATTTTGTGTGTCAGTCGTTCGATGCTCACCAGCGAATCGTTCAAACTGATGGCGCCCGACACGATTGCATCCATGGCGTGCAGCTTATTCAACTCTTCCGCCCGGATGGCCTCCTCGAGCATACGCTTCACTAACATGCCCACCGGCACGAAGAGGGCGCTCATGAACACCCAACCAGCAATGGGCAGGGCCACCGCGGTGAACAATACGGTTGCGGCGCCAACGGCCAAAATCCCACTAGTGATGATCTCGTACCGGAACATGAGTTGATGATCGTCGGCACTGAGTTTCCCACGGACCACTAACGTGAAGTAAAACAACCAGCGCCAGAACACGAAGTAACTCAATGTGAAAATCGCAAGCGCCGGCACCCCTTCCGGACTGATGGGCGTCGTCGCGTTCGACACAGCCATCGTCGCCGCGTAACATCCAAATGCGGCAAACAGTGCGACCACTTCGCGCCCGATATTTACCAATACCGCCCACGCGCTCTTCTGGTAAACGATACGGTCCGAGATGGCCGTCCCGACAGCGAGACCCAAAACCGTTGGCACAGGACCTACGAGGAGAGCGCCGCTAATCGCAACGATTGCCGACGGTGAGATGTACGAATATTTCCCAAGCGTGATGCTGAGCGATCGCAATGCGAACGCCGCCACCGCGCTACCCAGGGCAAACTGCCAATTCGTTATCCAACTACGATCCCAAATCAACGTGGCCACCAGCACGGCGAGACCACCATACGCGAGAGTGTTGGTGAACCACGTTACCAATTTGCCGATCGACACCCTCATCGGGCCGGTTCCTTTCTTATCACACCAAGACGCGTCCGAGTCCCCTACAGTAAGCAAACCGTTCGCCGGGGGTTGTTATTCGGACTCTCTTCGGGTATCCTTACTTCGGAGTCCCTTCGGGAACCAGATCAATATGGAGTAACGCATGCCACTCACCCGTCGGCAACGTCAAATCTTGGATTACCTCAAGGCATACATTGAGGAGCATCAATACGCGCCCTCGTTTGAAGAGATCGCCGCGCACTTCTCGTTTAGCTCCCTCGCCACCGTCCACGAGCACCTAACGAACCTCGAGCGTAAGGGCTTCATCAATCGGAGCCACAATGAGAGTCGGTCAATAGAACTCATTCCCGAACAGGGTCAGTCTGGAGCCACAGACCTCCCGTTACTGGGTCAAGTCGCCGCCGGTGAGCCCATTGAAGCATTATCGACTCCTGAAACCATTTCCGTTCCCAACACGCTGATTCCGCGGCGTTCGTCCAGCTACGTGCTCGAGGTGCGTGGCGAGTCAATGATCGAAGAACATATCCAAGACGGCGATTACGTCGTTGTCAATAATCGTAATGCTGCAGATAACGGTGAATTGGTCATCGCGCTCGTGGATGGCACATCGGCAACGCTCAAACGCTACTACCGGGAGCCCGGTGGTTGGATTCGGTTACAGCCCTCCAATGAAAACGTGGCGCCCATTCGGGCGCGGGAAAGCGATGTCTTGATCCAGGGCATTGTGGTGGGAGTTTTGCGAAAATACTGAGTGACCGGTCATAGTCCATCGGGCTACCCTAAACTGCGCTGTCAGATAATGTTTTCTCCTCAATGCATAATCACTACGCGGTCCTACAGTACCACGGGATGGGGTTCGCCGGCTGGCAGCGCCAGAAGTCAGACCGGACTGTCCAAGGCGAACTAGAGTCCGCGCTTCACGCCATCAATGACAAACCGGTCACCGTTTTCGGCGCCGGCCGGACCGATGCCGGTGTACATGCCCTGGGCCAAGTCGCCAGTTTCTCGTTAGCCCGCCAATGGACCGCACCAGAGCTTCAGCGCGCGCTCAACGCCCGCACACCATACGATATTTGGATTGCCGAGGCCGGACCCGCGCCAGAAGATTTCCACGCTCGGAAAAGTGCTTCCGCTCGCCGATACCGCTACGTCGTCGGGTGTGATGATTCCGCACGTTCACCGTTTCGACAACCTCTCGAGTGGGCGGTGGGCGCCCCGCTGGATTTTGATCTGCTGAAAGCTGGAGCCGACCTGTTCTTAGGTGAACATTCGTTTCGCGCCCTGTCGGCGCACAGTCAAACAAAGCCACACTACCGCTGCACGGTGAATGAGGCTAAATGGTCTCTGCGTGCAGCACGGCGGGGGTTTATCTTTACGATTGATGCAAATCGGTTCCTGCATAGAATGGTGCGATTCTTAGTTGGTATAATGGTCGATGTCGCCCGGGCCAAACGGCCCTTGGGTGACATTTCGCACCTCCTCAGCATAGACGATAACCAAACCGCCAGCGCCCCTGCCCCGGCGCGGGGGCTTTATTTTTTGCAAGCCCTATACCCTCAACTTCCATTGGGACCCATCCATGAAATTTTTTCTTGACACCGCAGATCTCGGCGACATCCGTTGGGCCTCGCAAGCCGGGCTGATCGACGGCATCACCACAAACCCGTCGCTCCTCGCCAAGGTCGCTGGCGATTTGGATCCCAAAGACATTATGAAAGAAATTTGCTCGATGGTTCACGGGCCGGTGAGTGCGGAGGTGTTGGCCACGGATGCAGACGGTATGCATCGCGAGGGCGTCGAGCTGGCACGACTCGCAGAAAACATCGTGGTAAAGGTTCCAATGTTGGGGGATGGACTGATTGCCACGCAGCGGTTGGTCAATGACGGCATCCACGTGAACGTCACACTCTGCTTCAGTTCCATGCAATGTTTGTTAGCTGCCAAGTCTGGGGCGTCGTTTGTGTCGCCTTTCATCGGTAGAATTGACGACATCAGCCAAGACGGCATGGAGGTCATCCGCGAGACACGCACCATATTCGACAACTATGGGTTTGAAACCGAGATCCTTGCGGCGTCCATCAGGCACCCACGTCATGTAGTTGAAGCCGCACTTATCGGCGCCGATGTCGCGACATTGCCTTTGACCGTGTTACGAAAACTGATCGAACATCCCTTGACGGACCGGGGCCTTGAACAATTCTTGAGCGATTGGAGAAAGGTCGGGGAAACATCTCAGGTCAGCGTGTGATAGCACTCCTGACTGCGGCTGTCTTGATCACACCGGCGTGCCGCGACGCACCGGCCGGCCCACGGCCGGATGACGACACGCAACAGTCAGGACAAACCTTTGTACGGGATTCGGTTCGCGCCCGTCTCAACGAACAAGTCACGCGCACTAGGCAGTCCGCCATTGTCGATGCGGCGGCGTCAGCCAGTCCGTCCGTCGTCAGTGTGAATGTGATTCGTCGTGAACGCGCACGTCGCGGATCGACGTTGGACTCATGGTTCATGCCCCAGGAATACGAGCGGCTCGTCGAAGGTGTCGGATCGGGGTTTATCCTGGACGGCGGTATCGTCATCACCAACCAGCATGTAACCGACGCAGCCGAGCAAATCATCGTCACAACCAATGACGGTACAGACTACGAGGCGCAGCTTCTTGGCGAAGATCCGCTGACGGACATTGCCGTACTCAAGTTGAAAACCTCCGAATTACCCAGCCTTTCCGTCGGCGCAAGCACCGACCTGGCAATCGGCGAATGGGTTGTCGCAATCGGCAACCCGTATTCCTATCTCCTCGGCAATACAGAGCCAACGATAACTGCGGGTGTGGTGAGCGCCGTTGGTCGCAATCTCCTACCATCGAACAACCAGCCCGGTATTTATGTCGGTATGATTCAAACCGATGCCGCTATCAACCCGGGCAACAGCGGTGGACCCTTGGTCAACGTTGCCGGTGAGGTCGTGGGCGTGAACAGCTCCATCTTCACGCGGACAGGCGGCTCCGTCGGTATTGGCTTCGCGATACCGATAGAACGGGCGTTACGTGTCGCCGCGGAGTTACAAAGACATGGCACCGTGAGGCGCGCGTGGGTGGGCTTGGCCGTGACCGGCAGCGAGAATCTACGGGAATGGAAGCAAACAGGGGGCATCAGAGTCACAAGCGTGGCCCCGGGAAGTCCCGCCGACGAGGTGGGCATTAGGGACGGAGACATTCTGGCCAAGGCATCCGGACGACGGGTGCGGACGTTTCTCGATTGGGAGGCGGTGAAGTTGGACGTAGGTCCGGGCGACTCCCTATTCGTGACCACGACGCGAAACGGACGAGAACAAGTGGCCTGGCTAACAGTTGAACCGTTGCCAACGCAGAGTGCCGAGCGTGTTTCCGTGCTCGATGTCGAGTTCATCACGGTAACACCACAGATTCGGCAGGAGCGTCAGTTACGCTCCAACGCGGGCGCTTACGTGTTTTCGATCGCCGATCGCGAAGCAAGAATCACCGGTCTGCGACGTGGCGACGTTGTCCTGCAGATTAACCGGCAGCGTATTACCGATGTGGCGGACGTTCAAGATGTCTTTCGCCGGATGGCGGGTGGCGGTGTCATCCGGGTCTACTTTGAACGTGGCGGGCGAGTCCTTCAAACAGATTTTTCGGTTACATGACGACATCACCGGCGTACCAGTCGCCTCTCGGCACACGCTATGCGTCGCCGATGATGCAACGAATCTGGGGTGCCGAGCACCGCGCTCGTCTGTGGCGACAACTATGGTTAGCATTGGCCACCGAGCAAAAGGCGTTGGGAGTAGACATACCTGACGCCGCGTTGACGTCCATGCGTGCACAACTGGACACTGTCGATCTCGCTGCCGTACGTGACTACGAGCGTCGGTTCCGCCACGATGTCATGGCTCATATCCATCATTTCGGCGACCAAGCTCCAGAGGCCCGGCGTGTTATCCACTTGGGTGCCACGTCATGCTTCGTTACGGACAATGCCGATCTGATCGTGCTCCGCGAGTCGCTTCAGCTCCTGGTGGGCCGATTGCGCGTCGTGCTTCGCGCACTGAGTGATTTTGCCGTCACGTACAAGGCAACCCCTACGGTGGCGTACACGCATTACCAGGTGGCGCAACTCACGACAATCGGTAAACGCGCAACATTGTGGTTACAGGACCTCGCGTCAGACGCAGACCAGATCCGCGACGCCCTGGGTTGGATACCTTTTCGGGGTTGCAAAGGCACAACCGGAACACAGGCAAGCTACCTCGAACTTTTCCACGGCGACGACGACAAGGTACGGGAGCTAGATCGGCGTGTGGCCGCGTCGTTCGATTTCGAACATGTTGTCCCCGTCACCGGTCAAACGTATCCACGGAAGATTGACAGCCGCATCCTTGATTTGATTGCGGGGTTGGGACAATCCGCCTCCAAGCTTGCGACTGACATCCGGTTGTTACAACACGAAGGCGAGGTACTGGAGCCAATCGAGACGGAGCAGATTGGATCGAGTGCTATGGCATTCAAACGCAACCCAATGCGCTGCGAGCGAGTGTGCGGACTTGCCCGTTACATGATCTCCGCCCGTGACAACGCGGCTTACACGGCAGCCACTCAGTGGTTCGAACGCACCCTTGACGACAGCGCCAACCGCCGAATCGTGTTGCCCGACGCGTTCATGGCCGCCGATGCGGTGTTAGTTCTCCTGGCGAATGTTTGCGCCGGTTTGGAAGTGCGCGAAAATACGGTTCGTCGAAACGTCGACCGCGTGATGCCGTTCATGGCCACCGAACGGTGGATCATGCTTGGTGTTGAAGCGGGGGGCGACCGTCAAAACTTACACGAAATCATTCGGCGCGAGAGTCGCGCTGTTGAGCATGCCATGGAGGCCGGGTCCAGCAACGACCTGCTCAAACGTCTGTCAACGCATGGCGAGTTTGCATCGTTGGACCGTGAGACGCTCCAACGGGAACTGAATCCGTCTCGCTACGTGGGAAGATCACCCGCGCAGGTCACGGAGTACATGGAGGAGCACCTGACACCGTTGCTCAAAACCCTGCACTCGTTCGATTTTGCGGACGACGGAGAAATAACCGTATGACGTTGACACCGTTGCTGGAGAGCACGCTACCCTTACCGATCCTGCGAAAAGGAAAGGTCCGCGAAGTATATAGTGTAGACGACGACACCGTGCTCCTTGTTGCCAGCGACAGGATCAGCGCGTTCGATGTAGTACTGAATCAAGCAATTCCCGGCAAAGGCGCCGTGCTCACGCAGATCAGCGCGTTTTGGTTTGACGAACTCAAGGACGTAACGCCAAGCCACTACCTCACAGCCGATGTCGATGAAATCATTGAACGTGTGCCGACTCTCCAACCCCATCGTGGGGAACTCTTGGGTCGCGCAATGATCGCCCGGCGAGCTGAGACCATTCCTTTTGAATGTGTCGTTCGCGGATACCTCGTTGGATCTGCGTGGAAGGAGTACGGACAAACGGGCACACTGGCTGGCGAGCCACTTCCCCGTGGTTTGATTGAAAGTGATCGATTTGATCCGCCTATCTTTTCGCCAGCCACGAAAGCCGAGACCGGGCACGACGAGAATGTCACGTTCACGACCGTGCGCGACGAACTCGGCAGCGATTTGGCGGACAAATTACGCGATATCAGCCTGACGTTGTACGCGGCCGGTCGTGATCACGCGGCGGCCCGCGGCATCATAATCGCCGACACAAAGTTTGAATTCGGTTTTACCGCCAAGGGTGAGTTACTGCTCATTGATGAGGTCCTCACACCGGACTCATCTCGCTTTTGGCCTAACGATGAATACCAACCAGGTAGGTCACAACGCAGCTTCGACAAACAACCGATGCGTGACTACCTAGACGGTCTTCGCAAAGCCGGTCAATGGAACGGAGACGCGCCGGCACCGGATCTCTCACCCGAAATCGTGGAGACGACGAGCCATCGATACCTCGATGCATACGAGCGTGTCACCGGCAAGACGATGACAGCATTCGCGTGAAGATCGCTCCGGAAGGGTTACCATTCGTCGCCATCGGCATCGGCATGTCGTTGGCCTTTCTCGCGGCGGCCGTCCGGCTCGAGGGGTGGTGGTGGATACCATTCGCCCTTTCGCTCCCGGTTGCAGGCTGGGTCCCATATTTTTTTCGCAACCCCGACAGGAACGGACCCCGTGGGCAGCACGTGGCGATTTCACCGGCGGACGGACGCATCGTCTCGGTCGAAAACATCCACGAACCCGACTACATTGGCGGTAAGTGTCGCCGCGTCGCCGTGTTCATGAACGTTTTCAATGTGCATGTGAATCGGTATCCCACATCGGGGACCGTTGGTTATCGCCACTATCGACCCGGACGCTTCTTCAACGCCACCCTCGACAAAGCAAGTGAGCACAATGAGCAGACATCAGTGGGTCTGGAGAGCCCAAACGGCGCCATTTTGGTCAGGCAAATCGCCGGATTGATTGCTCGACGTATTGTGACCGATCACCAACCTGGCGAGGTTGTGAAGCAGGGACAGCGGATGGGTCTCATCCGGTTTGGATCCCGCGTGGAAATTTTCCTTCCACTCAACGCTGAAGTGGCGGTGTCGGTGGGCGACCACGTCGCGGCTGGGGAAACGGTCATAGCGGAATGGCAAAAGTAAAAACAAAGACTCGGCGGCGGCCTGCACGACGAGTTCGCCGAGTTGTCATTGTCATCCCCAGCCTCTTCACGCTCGCGAATCTCTTTTTTGGCATCTGGTCAATCGTGCTTGCGTCACAGGGCGACTACTATCGCGCCGGTTGGTGGCTTGCGATCGCTGGCATCCTCGACGTCCTTGACGGTTTATCCGCACGTGTCAGCAAAACGGGGACGGCATTCGGCGCGGAACTGGACTCGCTCGTCGATATCGTAAGTTTTGG
Organism: Gemmatimonadota bacterium; assembly: GCA_036679545.1. Classification (GTDB taxonomy): domain Bacteria; phylum Gemmatimonadota; class Gemmatimonadetes; order Gemmatimonadales; family GWC2-71-9; genus JAZDDC01. The sequence continues at coordinate 8,305 of JAZDDD010000529.1, forward strand.
CGTAGCGCCCGCTGTGTTGATGTACCACTTGGTCCTGGCTGATCTCGGGCCTTTCGCATGGATTTTTGGATTTGCGTACGTAAGCTGTGTTGCCCTTCGACTTGCGCGGTTCAATGCCCAACCCGAGGACCACGCTGGAGGATTTGTAGGGCTTCCCTCCCCCGCTGCCGGACTGACTCTGGCGACGTACTATCCGTTTACCCAGACCGACTTTTTTCAAACCAACCTGGGTCATCTGCCGTGGTCCCAAATCTTACTGTTTCTGATCATGGCGTTGAGCCTGGCCATGGTCAGCAATGTCGGGTACGCGCGGCTGCCACGCATTGGCCTTCGGTCAGTCAAGGGGCTGTTAGGTTCAGGAGTCCATGTCTTGTTAATTTGGTTTGCCATTGCGGACCGAGACATTTTCTTTTTCCCGCTAGGCATTGCATATCTTATATATGGCGTGTTGCGTTGGGTGGCGGCGGCGTTTGTCGAACGAGGCGACGACGGAACAGAGGAAGATCAACCGGACCTAACGCTTCACCAGGCACCGGACACACCACCCGACCACCGATCCCAGCATGTATGACGTCAGCTCAGTCGGGAAGTACGCACTCACGCCAAACGATTCTCAATAGGCTTAAAGTTCATGCCCCGATTCAAAGTTGAGGTGAAGGTCATGCCCCGGCCAACCTTGTTGGACCCGGAGGGCCAAACGGTCGAGCACGCGTTGCACGCGCTCGGCTTTCATGGCGTCAAAGGTGTCCGGGTCGGTAAATCCTTGGTTTTCGATGTTAGTGAGCCCAACGCTGCGAACGCCGAAACCTCAGCGAAGGCCATGTGTGAGAAATTACTTTCCAACCCGGTGACTGAAGACTTTGCGGTTTTTGTGACGGAGATCCTATAACGTGAGGGTCGCCGTGGTGCAATTTCCGGGGTCAAACTGTGACGAGGACACCGTACGGGCGGTGACTGGGGTGGGCGGACGCGGATATCTCGTGTGGCATCGGGAGAGCGAGTTGCGAGAGCCAGATGCGGTAATTGTGCCGGGCGGGTTTGCCTATGGCGATCATCTGCGCGCGGGGGCCATTGCACGCTTCAGCCCTATCATGCGGGCTGTCACCGCCTTTGCCAACGACGGCGGCCCCGTACTGGGAATCTGTAACGGATTCCAGGTGTTGTGCGAGGCCGGATTGCTTCAGGGAGCATTGATGCGGAATCGAGATCAACTATTTCTCTCACGCCCGGTTAGCGTCCGCGTAGAATCCATCGAGACGCCGTTTACAAGCGCGTACCAGAAGGGTGATATCTTGTCGCTTCCCGTCGCCCACGGCGAAGGCCGTTATGTTGCGTCACCGGAAACGCTGGCTGAACTCGAACGTGAGCATCGTGTGGTTTTGCGATACGCCGCCGATAACCCGAACGGGTCCGCACGAGACATCGCCGGCATTACCAATCAAAGACGAAACGTGGTCGGCATGATGCCGCATCCCGAACGAGCCGTAGACTCCATTGTCGGCAACGAGGCGGGTCGAGCAGTCTTCGAATCAGTTGTGCTGAGCCCGGCCCATTGAGAGGAGAATCCATATGAATTTGCGCATACTTGGCGGAGGCCTTGCACTCGCCACGACCCTTTCCGCGTGCGACAGAATCCCGTTTCTGGGTGGCGGGTCCGATGGACCCGTTGCAGCTGCCCAGGGTTTCTGGGAAGCCACCCAAGCTGGCGACATGGACTTGGCACAAACCTTCGCGACCGGGTCGGAAACCATCTCATTGAATGCCCCCGACAGTGGTGGCCCAGGGATAACCGCCGTTCAGTTTGGTGATGCCATCGAAGAGGGTGATGTGGCAACCGTGCCTACGACTATCACCAATACGATGGCCAGTGCCGAGCCAAGTGACCTTGCCATCAACACGTCACTCGTCCGCGTCGATGGTGAATGGAAAGTCGATCTGGACAAGACGATGGACGAAATATCACGAGGCATCATGGGTGTCTCGATGACCGACATGGCACAGGCCATGGGCGATGCCATGGTTGGCGCCGTTCAAAGTATGGCTGAAGGTATGGCGGAAGGCATGCAAAACGCTGCGGAGAGTGCCGTTAGTTCTTTAGCGCAACAACCGGCCGAAACGACGCCCGAACCGGCACAAACCGTTGCCCCGCCCCGGCGGCAGGTCGTTGCGCGGCAGTCCGTAGGTAGAGAAGAACCATGGATCCCACGTGCAGGTACCGTCAGCCCAGGCATGACACCCGAGCAGGTCGTGCAGGCGTGGGGAGAACCTGTTTCGGATCGGCAATACGGTGACTGGATTTACATGTTCTTCAGAAACGGTTGCGAAAGCCGTTGCGGAACGTACGATGTGGTGTTCTTCCAGGGGGGACAGGTCGTGGATGCCGTCGTGCGAACACCGGCACACACCTACACGGGAATTTCTTCGTCACCACCGGATAATACCGCTGGATTCACCCCACCAGTGGCGACCGGTATTATCGGAGCGAATGGATGACAACGGACAAGCCGAGCCGTTCTGAAGAGGAATATTTCGTAAAGCGGGAGGGGGAACTTCGGTTAGCACGGAAAAAGGCGGCCGACGAAGCAGCAAATGACGAAGAACGCCGCAGTCACTACATGAAATGTCCAAAGTGTGG
>JAZDDD010000053.1:0-12488 GCA_036679545.1 Gemmatimonadota bacterium
GCTGCGCCAGCACCGATCGCTGTGAGTACGAGCCCGATAGGATCCGAAACGGGTTTTTCGTTTGCGACGGGATCGTCCGTCACGTATGCATTACTCTCCCGAGCGAGTCGAGTGCGGCTTCGGCCACGGCTTCTGACATTGTTGGATGCGCATGGACGGCGAGTTCGACTTCTTCAACGGTGTACTCGTTTTCACGTGCGACGGCGAGTTCGTGAATCATCTCGCTGGCCTGTGACGCAACGATGTGAGCACCCAGGATCTCACCGTACTTTTTGTCCCGGATAATTTTGACAAATCCTTCGGTTTCGTTTGTGGCGCGGGCGCGACCATTGGCGGTCATAGGGAATTTGCCAACGACGTAGTCCTTCTTCTGTTGCTTGCACTGTTCTTCGGTCAAACCGATGCCGGCCACTTCTGGGTGGCAGTATGTCACCGACGGGATGTTATCGTATTTAATGGGATGCGGTTGGCGGCCGGCAATCAGTTCGGCAACGAACACCCCTTCACGACTTCCCTTATGGGCAAGCATTGGGGGACCGGCAACGTCTCCGATACAGTAGTAGCCCGGCGCGGTTGTCTGTAGGTTGTTGTCAACTTTGATGAATCCGCTGTCTGCAAGTTGTATCCCGACGCTATCGAGACCGAGACCTTCGGTGTTAACGGCCCGTCCAGCGGCCATCAGGACCTTGTCGGCCTTCACCACCTGTTGCTTCCCGTTGTATTCGATCTCGAGCGTGACGCTTTTGGCGCTGACGGCGGCCTTGGTCACCCTGGCGCCAGCCATGATTGTGATCCCACGTTTTTTGTAAACTCGATTGATGGTTCGCGATGCGTCTTCGTCATCGTTTGGCAGAATTCGTGGCAATGCCTCAATCAACGTCACCTCGGTTCCGAATGCGTTGAAGATGTCGGCGAATTCAACACCCACCGCGCCGGCGCCAATGATTGCTAGCGATTCCGGTGCCTGGTCGAGGAACAATGCTTCATCCGAAGAGATGACGGTTGTCTTGTTAATATCGAGTCCGAGCGGGGCGATTCCTTTGACTCTCGTCCCGGTGGCGATCACTACCGCCTGTTTGGCTGTGTAGACATCGCTGCCAACTTGGATCTTCTTGTTGGTTTGTAGGGATCCCGTACCCGTGATGACGGTGACCTTGTGCTTCTTCATCAAGAAGCCAACACCCTTTGAGTTTTGATCGCTGACCTGGCGGGAGTGCTTGATGGCGGCGCCAAAATCCAAATTGACGTTACCGACGTTGATGCCAAATCGTTTTGCATCGTGTTGGATCACATGCGCCAACTTGGCGCTGTGGAGCAGTGCCTTGCTCGGGATGCAACCCACGTTGACACAAACACCGCCGAGTTTCTCCCGCTCGATCACTGCTGTCTCGAGTCCGAGCTGTGCGCAACGAATCGCGCAGACGTAACCAGCGGGTCCGCCGCCAAGTATCAAGACGTCAAATGTTTTTGACACGGAAGATTCCTTGTTCCGAGGATTCTAGTTTGCAATTGTTACCAAACGATGGCGAGCGGATTCTCCAACATATGTTGTGCCGTCTGGAGGAATCGAGCGCCGGCCGCGCCGTCAATAACTCGATGATCACAACTCATCGTCACCCGCATACGAGGACGGATGACAAGTTGCCCATCCAGGGCTACGGCCTTGTCCTCAATGGCGCCCACCGCCAGTAGTCCGGCTTCAGGTGGGTTAATCACTCCGGTGAACTGGTCGATCCCAAACATGCCGAGGTTTGAGACAGAAAAGGTGCCGCCGGTGTATTCGTCGGGCCTCAATCTTTTGTCCTTGGCTCGGGACGCGAGTTCACGCACCTCTTGCCCGATCTGGCGCAATGTCTTGTGGTTGGCGCTTCTCACGACAGGTGTGATCAGTCCATCGTCAATCGCGACAGCCACTGAGATATGCGCGTCGCGAAAATATCGAATATGATCGTCTTGCCACCACGCGTTACAATCGGGGTGACGTATGAGTGTCTCCGCCACCACCTTCAGTATGATGTCGTTAAATGAAATTTTCTGACCGTCACCCATCGCGTTGAGCGAAGCACGTGCTTCTGTAACATTCACCATGTCGATCTCAGTCGTCAGGAAGAAATGCGGTATCGGCCCAATAGACTGGACCAACCTACGCGCGATGGTCTTTCTGATCTGACTGAGGGGCACATCTTCATATTCGGCTGCCATCGCGCCGGTGACCCCAACGGGGGCGCTGATGACATCGCGTTTCACGATCCGGCCACCGGGACCGGACCCGCTAACGTTTGCCAGGTCTAAGCCGCGCTCGGTTGCCAAGCGCCTTGCCAGTGGTGAAGCTTTTACACGGCCATCGGATGGTTGGACGGTTGGATGGTCAATGGCCGTGTCGGAGCCGGTTGTCTGTGACGGAGCGGACGGTGTTTCTGTGGGTGAGGGTGTAGCGGGACTATCGCCGACGGGTGTCGGCCCTATGTTCGAAACGTCTTCGTCCGCGGATCCAATAACACCAATCAGTGAGCCGACATCCACGGCGATGCCTTCGCCGGTGAAGATTCGACGTAGCACCCCATCGCCACGCGCAATCAACTCCATGATGGCCTTGTCCGTCTCGACCTCGGCGAGTGTTTCGCCGCTCTTGACGGTGTCGCCCTCGCTCTTGTGCCATTTGACGACAGTGCCTTCCTCCATGGTGGGAGAAAGCGCTTCCATAACGATCTTAGTTGCCATACGTGCGATCTACAGAAGTTGTTTGTGTGTGGTTCGTGATGATCCGGTCGTGATTGCGATTTTCACGACGCACTATACGTAACGTTTCGTACCGCCTCGACGATCCGTTCGAGATTGGGTTTTGCTGCACGTTCGAGACGCTTGTTATACGGCATTGGTACATCCGCGCTTGTCACGCGTTCGATTGGAGCGTCGAGATAATCGAATGCGAGTGATTGTATGTCAAATGCGACTTGGGCACCGATCCCACAGGACGGCCATCCTTCTTCGACGATCACACACCGGTTTGTCTTCTTAACACTTTGCGTCAACGTCTCGAGGTCCAGAGGCCGTAAGGTGCGCAGGTCGATTACTTCAGCTTCGATCTTATCTAACGCAAGCTTATCAGCTGCTTTGAGGGCCGGAATCACCGTTTTGGAATGACACACAATAGTAACGTCTGCTCCGTCACGTTTGACGTCGGCTTTCCCAATGGGAACGACGTGGTCTCCATCCGGAACTTCTCCCTTCATGTTGTAAAGCATCTCGCCTTCCAACACAATCACCGGGTTGTTGTCCCGAATTGAGGCCTTGAGCAGTCCCTTTGCGTCGGCGGGTGTTGCCGGTGCGACAACCTTCAAGCCTGGAATATGTGCGTACCACGATTCAAACGCCTGCGAATGTTGACCGGCCAGTTGCAACGCCGCGCCACCGGGGCCTCGGAACACAATAGGAATAGGAAACTGACCATTTGACATGGACAACATCTTGGCGGCAGAGTTGACGATTTGATCGATGGCTAACAACGCGAAGTTCCACGTCATGAACTCGATGATCGGGCGGAGGCCAACCATGGCCGCGCCGACACCTATCCCGGTAAATCCCAGCTCGGCAATTGGTGTATCGATCACACGTTCTGGTCCAAAATCGTCCAGCAAACCGCGGCTGACTTTATAGGCACCCTGGTAGATGCCAACCTCCTCGCCCATGAGGAAGACATCTTTATCACGTTCCATTTCCTCACGGAGAGCTTCGTTTAGCGCGTCGCGATACGTGACGGTGTGCATTTAATCTGCGTAGATGTGTGTGTACAGCGCCTCAGGATCCGGGTCTGGGCTCTGTTCGGCGAACGCAACCGCGTCATCCATTTCTTTCTTCACGTCTTCATCGAGAGATTCAAAATCAGAGACACTCAAGATGCCGTCGTCCTCAAGACGTCGACAGAGTTGTGAAATCGGATCTCCTTCCTTCTCTTCTTCGACTTCCGCTTCGGTTCGATATACTCCGTGGACTGGGTCGGACATGGAATGCCCCACGAATCGATACGTTTGGACGTCTAGCAAGGTGGGCGTTTGGTCCTTGCGGGCCCGCGTTACCGCTTCGGTCGTTGCATCATACACAGCGAGCACGTCCATGCCGTCGACGGTGGCCCCCGTCATGTCATACGCGCACGCACGGGATGCAACGTCTTCGGTGGTGGAAGCACGACCGAGGGCCGTGCCCATGCCGTATTTATTGTTCTCGCAGATGAAGACGGTTGGGAGTTTCCACAACGACGCCATGTTCAACGATTCGTGAAACGAACCGATGTTTGTGGCCGCGTCACCGAAGTAACACACACAGACTTGATCTCCGCCGCGATATCCAATAGCGAAACCGATCCCAGTTGCGAGTGGGATCTGTCCTCCAACAATTCCGTGCCCACCCATGAAGTTGGTGGCGCTGTCGAACAGATGCATCGAGCCGCCCTTACCACCCGAGCAACCGGTTGCTTTACCGAAGAGTTCGGCCATGATGCTTCGTGCGGACACGCCACGAACCAGCGCATGCCCGTGATCGCGATAACTGGACAAAATGTAGTCGTCGTCGCGCAATGCCATGATCGAACCGACGGCTACCGCTTCCTGACCAATGTACAAATGGCAGAAGCCGCCGATTTGGCCTAGCGCGTACGCCTCTCCCGCGTGCTCTTCGAACCGTCGGATGCGTAGCATCTGATGGAGGAGGTCCCGATAGAACTCGGTCCGGGCCGAGTCGAGTTTGGAATCCGTCCCAACTTGTGTCATTGACTGATTGAGTGTGTCAGACCGCCGCCGCTCGTTCGGCTTGTTCCCACGCGTGGTAGGACGAACGGACCAGCGGACCGGACTCAACGTGGCGGAATCCCATTTTCAGACCCGCTTCCCGCAACGCAGCGAACTCGTCGGGTGTGTAGTAACGGGCGACGGGTAAGTGGTCGGCGGACGGTCGCAGATACTGGCCAATGGTGAGGATGTCTACATGTTCAGCCGCGAGATCGCGCATTGCTCGAAGCAACTCATCCCACTCTTCCCCGAGACCTACCATGAGGCCGGATTTCGTCTTGCGGTCCGGTGCCATTTGCTTTGCATGTCGCAACAGCGTCAGGGCGCGCTCGTATCGCCCGCCTGGGCGAGCCATCACATAAAGACGGCTGACCGTTTCGAGATTGTGGTTGAGAATATCCGGTGCGCTATCGACGACGATCTTGAGCGCGTCATCCGAGCCTTTGAAATCGGGGATCAACAGCTCGACGGATGTCGCAGGCAACCGACGACGGATTTCCGTGACACAACCGGCAAAAATCTCAGCCCCACCATTGGGTAGGTCGTCGCGATCTACGCTCGTGATCACCACGTGTTGGAGACCGAGCTTTGTTACCGCTTCGGCCAGTCGGATTGGTTCTTCAGGATCGTACGGCTTTGGCGTTCCATGTGCTACGGCGCAATACGCGCAGTTACGGGTACACACGTCTCCGAGCACCATGAATGTTGCGGCGCGATTGTCCCAACATTCGCCAATATTGGGACAGTGGGCTTCTTCGCACACCGTATGAAGTCCCAGTTCGGACATCAATCGACGGACTTTGGCATAGTTCGGCCCCCCGGGCGCACGCACTTTGAGCCAGGATGGTTTTCTCGTTTTTGCGCCGGTTTGGCCAATGATACGGCCATTCCGAGTTAGCGGTACAAAGTCCATAGGCGAGGAAACTTAGCTGGGGGGATGGGGCGAATACCAGCGCCCTTGGCTTCGACGTTTTTTCGGGTCAATAGCTCCAAAACCGTCCGGGGTCGAGTGCAGCGATGTCGAAACCCGCATCCTCCTCGCTACCGGTCATGAGCTGGCCGATGATCTCACCGGTGAGACCGGCGAGCAATATACCGTTTCGCCCGTGACCCGTGGCGTACCATAGACCGGCGACGTGTGGGTCGGGCCCCACGATAGGTCGCCCGTCTGGAGTCATGGGTCTCAGACCGGACCAGGTCTTTTTTGGGTTTTTCGTATTGAGACATGGATAAATGCGTTCGACCGCGTTGTAGATCGTTGTCAAATCCGACTGGGTGGCGGCAACATCGAACCCGACGTGTTCCATGGTCGATCCAACAAAAGCCTCATCGCCTCGATTTATCACGTAACCGCCGTCACCGTAGACGATCGAGGGTGGCTCACCAATAGGCCAGTCGAGCGCGGACATCTGTCCGCGAATGGGTTCGACCGTCAGTGGTCGTGGAAGCCCGGTGAGACGGCCCGACCACGCGCCGGCGGCAATGATGACGTTACCCGCTTCGATGGTGCCGTCATCCGTATCGACACCGATAACCCGATCGTCCCGGATGGTGATGCCATTGACCCGTACGTCTCTACGGATATTGGCTTTCGATTTCTTGGCACCCTCCAAAAGGGCGTGTACCAGGGGAAGCGGTTCGACCAAGCCATCCTCCGGTGCGATGAGAGCACCAATAGCGGCCGGAGAAATACCGGGAGCGCGTTCGCGTAAATCCTCCAGCGACAACCAATCCGAGTTGAATCCCTGTTGTCGCTGCCATGCGATCTCATTCTTTAGTCGAACCGCTTCCTCTTCGGTGTATGCGAGCTTGAGAATGCCTTCCAACCACAGGCCAATGTCGATTCCCGTGGTGTCCAACAACAGTTTGGCCAGTTGTGGGTAAAGATCCCGCGCACGAACGGACAACCCCGACATCGGATCGTCCGGGCGCACTTCGATCAACGGTGCCAACATTCCGCCGGCTGCGAGTGTGGCAGTCCCCGGTTGGTGACCAGTATCCAACACCAACACAGACATGTGTCGGCGGGCGAGTGTGTGGGCACAGGCGGCGCCGATTATGCCACCACCCACCACCAGCGCGTCTGGACGAGTCATTCTGCCAGCGTCTTTCGTTTGAAGAAGTAACTCAACACTCAACGTTCAGCGTTCAACACTCAACGTTCAGCATCAGCGTTCAAGATTCAACGTTCAGCATCATCGTTGAACGTTCAACGAATGAAAACACCTTCTTGAACCTTGAATGTTGAACCTTGATGCTGAATGTTGAGTGTTGAGTGTTGAATGTTCAACGTTGATCTGTCTACCGTTGCCAGGGCAATATCAAGCTCGAGTGTGCATGTCTGATACGCCAGGTTCCGCGTTCCAGCTGTAAGATAAAACTGGCGCGAGCCGATTGCGTGAGGGCGCCGTCGGGCGTCATCCAACGATACGAGACGTATGCCCATGCCAGCCGTTGATTGACGTCACCACTCATATTGGAAATGCGTATCAGTCCGCCAGGGCCGACACCGGCGTATCGTTTCCCGGTGGTGTGTTCCGCGCCGTTGGTGACGACCTTGGCGTTGGCGTAGTACAGAGAATCTGACGCGATGTCGGCCGCGTCGTTTTCCAACGCCTGTCTTACGGTTATCATGACGGAGCGCTGGTCGGTGACGATGGGCGTGGTCGTAGCAACGGTCTGCGAACACCCAAGAAAGCAGAGTGCCACCACGACGCGGTGAATCATCGCTCGTTGTCGGGATCTTCCGTCGAGATCTGCCAGTCGGTTAACCGTAAAGTGACTGTCCCGAAGGAAAATTTTGTTTTCATTTGTACAATCAACCGCCGATCGTCATCCGTGATCCACATCCGCGCATTTGCGCTCTCTTTAAAGATACCGCCACCGTTGATGATGGGGTGAACCACGATCGTTGCGAATCGGCCCGCGGGAACGTCAATCGTGTCCCTTTCCATAACTTCAATGACAACGGGGTTGCGATCGGGTCGAAAATAGTTGTCGAATTCTTGACGTGACCCGGGTTCGAGATCAAGAGACCGCACGAAATAGAAGAACGCCGTATCGTCCAACGGTTCGGGAGATACCGCGAGTGCCGTATCGACCTCCAGCGACGTGTAAAACCCTGAGTCCGGATAGATCTCGTACGCCGTCTCTCGGCTCTTGCCGAATTCGTTAAACTTTTGCGTAAACCGACGTGAGAAAAAATCTTTCCGCCCAACCCACGAGTCAAACTGATTGCGCATCCGGATTAACCCGAGGGCGTTCGCGCGAAGAATGAACCGAAAATGAGTTGTTGGCACGCCGCGAATGGTGTCATGCCCAACGACGTGCATGGAGGCGCGTCCGAGTCGCAGGAAACCGAACTTACCCTCGTAGTTCATCGTCTCGCCGACGTGAAATCGGTTGGTTATGGGCGCCGTGTTTTCGGCGTTTTCAACTGTCGTTTGCGTCTGGGCGCTCAGCGGTACCGCTAAAAGCGCGAATCCAATTATGGCAATGATCTTCACGATACGCGCTGTATTGCTGCTTGCGGTTCCGGGATCTCAATTTCTCTGCCCGCGCGGAAAAGTTCGATGACTGTCCCCAGTGATGTCCCGCCATGTGTAGCTTCCGGCCGTAGATGTTCGGCCGTGACGGGCAGGACCGAAATCTGCCTTGCCGCCGCCGCGGCGCGCGCCAGCAATTCGGCGTTGGCCAATCGGTCTTCGGTTTCTAAGAAATCTTCGGTCCGACCACGCATGGCTTTCCGCAGTGTCACCAGACGAAGTGCGCATACTCGAGAGAGTGGGTCAGTCACACCGTCGAGCTTGAAGCCGGGTTTTAAGAGCCACCCGGCCGCGTGACGTATCAAACGGCCAATCCATGAAGGCTCGACACCGATCGATTCGGCCACGACGACATCCGCACCGGACTCAAATCGCTTGATAAGATCGGGAAGCACGGCAGGTGATACGCTGAAATCAGCCGGGAACGTCAGTGCACAATCCCTTTTTGGACGGTCCGATTTCTCTAACGCGTGCGACAGGAGTTCTTCGAGCGTGGCGGCATAACCCCACGACTCATCGTGTCGAAAAACGGTCATGGGCAAAGCGTGTTGATATCGGTCCAGAACGGACCCGGTATCGTCCTCGGACCCGTCGTCCGCCACGAGTAGATGGTACTCTCTGGGATACTCCCCAAAAACTTGGCGAATTTTCCAAAGGAGCAAACCCACTGTCCGGGCGTCGTCTTGGGCTGGAATACAAATGTATAGCATTTCGGCAATCGCTCATCGTTCCGTTAGACAAATCGTACCGCCCAACGGCGTTGGAGATCCTAGTTCGGTCTGTATTCGGGCAAAGACTACTTAATGTACACGGTTTGGCTTTTTGGAAACGTGCGCTGGACCACTATTCGGCGGTTGACGTCGCATCCGCGAGCATCGCGCGTAACTCGCCCAGGGTAAACGGTTTTTTGAGGTGGGGCCTATCGACTTCCTCAAGGTATGCCAGCGTGTCCGAATCGACGGTATCACCGGTACAGAACACAACCTGCTGAGCCACGTCGGGTTTGTCCCGCTTGAGCGATTCGTAGAATGCCCGGCCTCCGACTCGGGGCATTCGGAGATCGGTGATGATGATATCGAAACGCATGCGGTTGAGACGTTCCAGCGCCTCCTGTCCGTCGGACGCCACGGTCACGTGATGTCCCCAATCTTCGAGCGCTGCTCGGAGGTAGTGCAAGATGTGGGGTTCGTCATCAACGACCAAAACACGAAGTCCTTCGGGTTCGGGTTGTGCCGGGGCTTCAATGTGGTCCGGTGCTTCACAACCGGGCAGTTCGATGCGAAAGGCACACCCGGTTTGGTCATGCTCCGGGCCATCGAGCAGTGTGATGTGCCCTCCGTGCTCGGTAACGATCCCGTGACAGATCGATAGGCCGAGCCCGGTGCCCTCGCCGGGCGGCTTGGTGGTGAAGAATGCTTCGAAAACACGCTCTCGCAGATCCTGCGGAATGCCCGGACCGTCATCCTCGACGGTGATGGCCACACCATCCAACCAACGCTCCCCTGTGATTGTTATCGTTCCACCCGTTTCAGATGAGCGGATGGCCTGGGCGGCGTTTGTAATCACGTTGACGAAGACCTGTTGTAACTGTGTTGCGTTACCTTCGACGTGTGGCAAATCTTCCTCGACGTTAATGATCGTTTCGACGTTGTACGACATCAATTGATTGTTGAGCAACATCAAAGTTGCGTCCAACACTTTGCTGACAGAGAGGGGTTGTCTGCCACCCTGTTGGCTTCGCGCGAAGGTAAGCAAGTTTTTGACGATGTTGCTGGCCCGTTCAGCGTCTTGGTGGATGGCTTTGAGCGGCTCCACCAATCTCGCTGGAACGTCGTCTCCCATTTGCACGAGATACTCGGCGAATCCCGCCACCGACGCCAACGGGTTGTTCAGGTCATGTGCGATACCGGCAATGAGCTGGCCGATGGCCGACATTTTCGCAGACTGAGCAACCTGATCCTGCAACGAGCGTTTGTCAGTCTGGTCTTCGAGTACTAAGACGTAGTGATCGGACTGTCTGCCCACTTGGTGGGCAATAGCGGTTAAGAGCCGATTGCCGAGTTTCGCTTCCTGCGGTTCTTGTGACCGTGGGTCAGCCAACGCGTTCGCGACAGCCGCGTTGATTTCGGACGGCATCAGTTCCTGCCACTTGCGCCCGACGAGTTCGGAGACGGGCATGTGAACGAGTTCAGCGAACGCTTTGTTGGCACGACGCACTCGACCCTTTCGCCCAATGATGCAAAACGCGTCGGGGACGGCATCAACCGTTTTCTCCCATTCCTGTTTGCCACTTTCTAACAATGTGAGAAGGTGGGCGTTCACAAGTGCGATGGCTGCCTGCGCGAGCACGGGTCGTAAGACAGCCAGATCGGTGGGACCGAAACTCTCCGATGTAGCCTCGCGGCCGATGAAAACACCGCCGAGTTTGTGCCGATCGGCCTTGATGGGCGCGCCCATCCATGACGTGGGTGCTTCGGAAATCCAGTGGGGGAGTATGGCCGCTGTGGCCGCCGGGTCGGGTGCCAGCACCCCCTCTTGGCAAATGAGGGTCCATGTCGCGCGGTCGATGTTGATTTCGGTGCCCATGGTCTCAGCGACTTGAGGATCTGGGTGACTTGGTTCCGACAGCGCGATGGAAAGTGTGTCCGGGGTGAACAATTCGTTCAATGTGACGACGAGGTGGGATACGACGGACTCCGCTCGGATGACACCGGCGAGGCTCTCACTGAACCGTGTCATGGCATCGAGGATGTGGCGTCCTCTACCGGAAGGCGGATTGCTCAAACTTATTCCGACTGGGCGGTGGTGGTGTCCGCGGACGGGAAGAGTGGGCAGCGGTCACTGTTGACAGAACTCCAGTGAATACGTATGCCGAAGAGAGGAACACTGTGGCTGGCGCTGGTGACGGATCCCAACTCGGTATAAGGCGGCGGCGCTGGCGCGAAAATCAGAACCCCCCGAAATATCTCAATGGAGTCGTCCACCAGCGCCAGGCCAAAGCCAGGAAGTTCGGGCAAACCTTCACCCTGGTAACCCAGAATCACCTTACCGTCATCGGTGGCCGCCAATGACCGCGACGCCGCGTGGCCAACGACACGTGTGGGTACATATCCCTCCAGCATGGCTTCCGGAGGTGTTTGCAGCACCGAACTACCGGTTGCTAACTGATCGAGTACTCGGTTCCCCGATGCCATGAATGTAAGGCCGCACATGGCGCTGTTTTGAGGATCCCGTTCCGCACATCCGATACTGCCGGCAAGTGCACCGAGAATCATGAGACGTTTCATATTCCATATTCTAGCGTGAGGGTGGCGATCAGCATAGGGAGCCCACGGCGTTGCCGACACTCTTCCCCTCCTGGCCCGTGGTCGCTTGACCGACTCCCCGCGCCCGCATAACCTTCCGATCTCAGGGAATTCAACTTAAGAAGCACGATGCCAACGGACGACCATCGTTGTGACAAGTGTAGGAACGGCTTCTCCAGAACCGAAAGCATCTCGTGGCACGAGTGCGGGAAGCCAAGACGCCCAAAAAGTCACTCCACCCACGTACCGCGTGTGTCTACGTTGCTTTACGCAATAACGAATCGGAAAAGTTAGTGTTCGAGAAGTTCAAGGAAGCACTCGACTCCGTCCTCGACTCGGCTAGCCGCCCGGATGATCGAGACGTGCTCCGCAACATGCGCGCCGCTGTGATCGAGGCAAAGACGTCGCTTGGGTTGATGGCAGAGGCAATAGAGAAAACGGCGAACCGGTTACAGCAGGAACGTACCCAACTCGCGGATGCCGAACGGCGTGGACAGTTAGCCGACGGCATCGGAGACAAAGAAACAAAAGAGGTCGCCGATCAGTTTGCGACAAAGCATCGCGAACGCGCTGCGGTGCTCACACGAAAACTGTCCGCACAGCAAGAAGAGTTTGCGTTGGCACAACGTGAAGTCGCCGGTATGAAAGAACAGTTGAAGGCAGCCCGTTTGTCACAAACGGGATCCGTTGCAGAAGGCCTCGACGCCGCGTGGCGTGAGATCGAATCGGCGGGTGGCGCACGTCCCGAGACAGATCTATCTGGCGATTTGCTGCGTCACCAACTGGATCGTGCGGAACGAGAAGCGGCAGCGCAATCCAAGCTAGAGCAACTCAAGAAGAAAATGGGGCGGTGA
>JAZDDD010000530.1:0-8292 GCA_036679545.1 Gemmatimonadota bacterium
GTTGTTTGCCAAGCAGCCGCTTGCACAGGCCCGTGGGTACCGACCGACCGATTTCAGTTTTAATGCCGTTGACGGCGGACGGTGCGCCAGCTGCGAGGGCGCCGGACATATCCAGGTTGAAATGGTCTTTTTAGCGGACGTGTTTGTGCCGTGCGAAGCATGCGGCGCATCTCGGTACCGTAAAGAAATCCTCGAGATCAAAATCAAAGGCCTTTCCATTCACGACGTGTTACAACTGACCGTTGATGACGCCATCAAACGCTTCCGTCATCAAGAAAAACTTGGCCGTTCGCTATGGCACCTACAACAAGTCGGACTCGGCTATCTCAGACTTGGGCAACCGGCAACAACTCTCTCCGGAGGAGAGGCACAGCGACTAAAAATCGCGCGGCAGTTGGCCAACGTCGCCCTCAAGACAAAACGTCGGCTCTACATCCTCGACGAACCAACGACCGGTTTGCACATGCACGACGTGAAGACGTTGCTCAAAGTGCTCGACCGACTCGTGGACGCTGGGCACACCGTGATCGTGATCGAACACAACATGGACATCGTCAAACGGGCAGATTGGGTGATTGATTTGGGACCCGAGGGCGGATCCGGTGGTGGTCGTTTGGTGGCGGCGGGGACACCGGAGACGGTCGCGGAGGGGTGCGGGCATACGGCGAGATTCCTTCGCGAGGCGTTGGCCGGCTGCCAGCGACCAGCGACCAGCAACCAGCAACCAGCAACGCTGTGAGGACGACACCGAAGGGACGGAACAGAACGGCGTAGCAGACGTTAGGCAAGGCATTGGCAGCAAGGAGTAGCTGGCCGCCGGTAGCTGGTAGCTGGTAGCTGGTAGCTGGTAGCTGGTAGCTTTTGCGAAGCAAAACAACCAACGAGGTACATCGTGTGGCGTGACATCCGCGAGGCTGCAAGAAAACTGACGACCCACCCTGGACTTACCGCGATAATCCTGGGCACACTCGCACTGACCATCGGCGTAAATACCACGATCTTCAGCGCCCTGAACGGTGTGTTGCTCCGCCCGCTCGACTACGTCGACGCCGACCGCCTTGTCATGATGTGGGAAAACAACGAGAACGCTGCCGCGGAGCGGGAACCCATCTCCGCGGCCACGTTCGTGGACTGGAGAGAACGTTCGCGAGCATTTGAATCCATGGCGGCGTACCAGTACCATGGATTCACATTGACGGAGGGCGCTGAGCCAATCCGCATGCCCAGCGTTGACATTTCTCCCGCGCTCTTTCGCGTCTTGGGTGTTTCCCCGGTGATCGGCCGGGCGCTGACGGATGATGACGAACGGCCCGGCCGCGAAGATCAGGTCATCCTGAGCCACGCCACGTGGCAACAACATTTTGGTTCGGATCCAACGATCATCGACACCCGTATTCGGTTAGATGGCCAGCCCTACACAGTGGTCGGTGTCATGCCTGAGAGCTTCCGTTTTCCCGCCGACGATCCCAACATCGCCATCTGGTCACCGTTGACGTTGAGCCTCGAAGACTTGCCGAGCCGTCCTCATCGGTCGTACTCCGCCATCGGCAAGTTGGCCGCCGGTTTCACACTCGAGCAAGCGCGTGAGGAAATGTCCGTCATCGCCGCCGGCATCGCGCAGGAAAACCCGGAGTCCAACGCGGGGTGGAGTGTGACCCTGGAATCTGCGCACGCTCAACTGGTGGCAGACGTCAGCACGACCCTCTGGTTCCTGCAAGCTGCGGTTGTGTTGGTCCTCCTCATCGGATGCGCTAACATCGCCAACCTGCTCTTGGTGCAATCTACGGAATCGACGAGGGATTTTGCCGTTCGTGCCGCCTTTGGTGCGAAAGGTTCGGCCTTGCTGCGGCGGTCATTGGCGGAAAGTGGACTGCTGGCACTGTTGGGGGGCGTCATCGGACTGGGAATCGCGTACGCGGGTGTCAGCTTCTTGCGAACGGTCATGCCACCCAATATCCCACGCGCCGACGAGATCGGGATCGACCTGACAGTACTCGGTTTCACCCTGGCAACAACGACCCTTGCAGGGTTCGTGTTCGGTATTGTCCCGGCGCTGCGGAACATGCACCCCAACCTCGCAACATCCCTCCAAGACGGGGGCAGAGGTATGTCGGTGGGACGCAAGACACGGTGGATCGCCAACGCAATGGTCGTGTCGGAAGTGGCACTGGCGCTTGTCTTGCTCACCGGTGCTGGACTCATGGTCCGAAGTTTCGCCAAGCTTCTCAATGTCGATCCCGGGTTTCGAACATCGGGGATCGTTTCGGTTGCCGTGTCGTTGCCACAATCGCGTTACAGTGGTTTCGAACGACAAAAACAATTTTATCTCGATCTCGTCGAACGAGTGCGCACGTTACCGGGGTTGGAGTCGGTGGGTGCCGTGTCCGCGCTACCGATGAGTCCGCTCGGCACGGAGTTCGACATGCCGTTCTCCCGCGAAGGCCTTGACGTGGCATCGCCATCGGAACGCCCGATGGCGGAATACCGCGCCGTCATACCCGGGTACTTCGAAACCATGGGCATTCCGGTCGTCCTGGGACGCGACGTGAACAACTTCGATGACGGGAGCCGCAAGGTTGCAATCATCAACGAGTCACTGCGTCAGCGTTACTTCAACGACGTCGATCCAATTGGTCAACAGTTGCTGCGCGCGCCCATGATCGGAGATATGGAGATCGTCGGTGTCGTTGGGGACGTTCGTCACAGCGGTTTGGACGCCACCCCGCAACCGGAGATGTTCGTCCCATTCGTTCAGTTACCGTTGGGTGAAATGCATATCATCGCGCGGACACGCGCAACAATTGAATCGGCCGCGGCCGCCATTCGCGCCGAGGTGCTGGCGCTTGACCCACAACTGCCGGTGAGCGCCGCGACCGGCATCGATGAACTCATCGCCACCACGGTCGCGCCGTCACGATTCAACATGATCCTCCTCGTCGCGTTAGCATGCAGCGCGGCATTGCTGGCAGCCGTCGGTATCTACGGGGTGGTGTCTTATTCGGTGACCAGGCGTACGGGCGAGATTGGCGTGCGTGTCGCGCTGGGCGCTAGCGGCCAAGACGCCGTCATGCTTATCGTGAAACAGATCCTTTCGGTCACGGCCATCGGTATCGTGATCGGCATCGTGTTGGCGTTGGGATTCAGCCGATTCATCGCGGGGATGCTCTACGGCGTCACACCCACCGACCCCCTGACCTACATTGCCGTGGCCGGCGGATTAATCGGCGTTGCCGTGCTCGCCTCAACCATTCCCGCAACGCGGGCATCACGCGTGGACCCGGTCGTAGCGCTGCGGCAACAGTGACTTTTGCGCCGCGGAGCGAACACGCGGAGACAGCAGCACGAACATTGATGCGTAGCGGCAACATCAGGACCAATTACCCCCGCTTCTCGATATCCTAGCGTCAAACGCGAAGGAAAAGATCCTCCTCGGACGTGGAACCATCCAGTCCTTTTGGTGTCGTTAATCGACAAGATTTATCGCTAAGACACCAAAACGAACTTGGGAGGGTTTATGAGGATGGGAATAGCCACCGCGGCGGGTGTCGCGGCAATGCTGACAAGCGTGCCTGCGTCCGGGGCGCAGGATTTGCCTTCACTGACGCACTATTCAATCGTGTCGTTCATGGACCTCCGAGAGGGCGTTTCCGCCCAACCGTTCGCGGAGGCGTGGGCGGAGGTGAGCCACCTAGTGCGCCAGGAAGACGGAATCCCCACCCTCGTGCGGCTCGAAGGCGGACTTGAGAACGCCGGATCCACGGATCCGCTGGACCTACCGGCTGATTACCTGGCCATCACCCGCTTTGCCGGCGAAACGGAGGCCAGAGCATTCCTGGCGGCCGCGGATGGTCACGAGAGTTACACCCGGCTCCGTGGGATGATCGCGACGGAAGTCAGTGTCCTGACTACGGTTCCGCCAGGAAATCAGGCGCCGGTCTTCTCATCGGAGCAGACCAGACCCAGACCAGCCTTCCTTCTGGTGAATCCGATCGACATGCAGGAGGACGAGCGGGCAAACCGGGTGCTCGAATACTCAGCGGCGGCCTTTCCCCTCGTGATGGATCGCGGAGTGCGTTTCACTGCGCCCTTCACCACCGTCGAGGTCCTTCGCGGAACGACCGGGATGGATGTTCTCTACATAACCGACTGGCCGGACCTGGCGACCTTTCACGGGGTGCACAGTGACCCCAGATGGCTTGAAGTGGTACCGATGCGAAACGAGGGCGTCCGAGCATTGTCCGATCTGCGTGGGTACGTGGTTTCCACACCGGGCCACTGAAGATGACGGCGTTCCACTGACCCGTTGCGGAATCTGACCGCGTGCACCAGTGTCGATTCTCTACAGCATGTTCCGCCTACTCTCTTGGGTAGGCGCCACACTCGTCAGGAGCACCCCGTGGGAGTATCGGAATCCGATTTCTTGCCCGGCACGCTGGATCTCTTGATCCTTAAGACCCTGGCCATGGGTGAGTCCCACGGATGGGGCGTGTCCCGCCGCATCCGCAACCTGTCACGCGATATCCTGGACGTAAACCAGGGATCCCTGTACCCCGCCCTTCATCGCCTCGAACAGCGCGGCCTCATCGAATCACACTGGGGCACACCGCCGGATAACAACCGGAGGGTCAAGCTCTACCGACTCACAGACGACGGTGCGAAGGCTTTGGCACGTGAACGCGCGTCGTGGGAGGGCTTCGTACAGGCAGTCGCCAGGATCTTGGATACGGTGTGACCTGGTTTCGGAAAAACCTCCATCTTCGCCTGGATGCTTTGCTTCACCGGGGTCGTTACGAGCGTGAACTCAGTGCGGAGTTTGCATTCCATATTGAGCAGGAAGCGTTGGAGAATGAGCGGAAGGGTATGGCCCCGGTCGAGGCGAGGCGGGCCGCGCTGATCGCGTTTGGCGGTGTGGAATACCAAAAGGAACGATTCCGCGATCAGCGTGGAATCCGCTGGCTCGACGATTTGGCTCAAGATCTTGGGCACGCAGTGAGGTCGCTCCGACGCAGTCCCCACGTCACACTAGTGGTCAGCCTCACCTTGGCTCTCGGCGTCGGTATGAACTCGGCAATGTTCAGTGTGGTCGACTATGTGCTCCTGAGGCCACCCCCTTACCCGAACGCCGACGGCCTCGTTTTGCTGTTTGGGACCAGTTCCGCGACGTCAGATCGTCTGGGTACGTCGTGGGAGGATTTTTGGGACCTAAGAGAGGGGCTTGAGTCCTTCGAACGGATGGCAGTCTTCGTGACCGGGTCTGAAACACCAGTGATCGTTCCCGGTGGAAGACCCGCGATCCTGGGCG
The DNA here is from genome assembly GCA_036679545.1 of Gemmatimonadota bacterium. Classification (GTDB taxonomy): domain Bacteria; phylum Gemmatimonadota; class Gemmatimonadetes; order Gemmatimonadales; family GWC2-71-9; genus JAZDDC01. The sequence continues at coordinate 5,303 of JAZDDD010000530.1, forward strand.
AAGGGACCGTGGGTTACGGTTTCTTGGGCGTCTTCGGGCTTCGGCCCGCTCTGGGTAGGGAGTTCACACGGGATGAGCACCTCGATGAAGCGCCGGTAATCATGATCTCCTACCGTCTTTGGCAGAAACGTTTCGGCGCCGACCCCAATATCCTCACCAAAGAAATCGAAGTTGGCGGGCAGCGCAGACGCATCGTGGGGGTCCTCCCCGAAGGGCTCGAGTATCCCCAGGATGCTGACTTCGTTGCCCCGGAGCGAGAGGCGCCGCCGGGACCTGCGGGCGAGGAAGAAGCCGACGGTTTCGGTCGGGCGTGGCGACCGCACCTGGTTGTCGCACGCCTGGGCAACGGAGTGACTCTGGAGGCTGCGCACGCGGATCTGCAAAGAGTGGCGGCAACTCTCCGGCGGGAACACCCGGCAACAAACCAGGGGCACGATCTCCTTGCGGTTCCTCTGGTAGGCGACGCCGCGGGACCGTACCGCTCCGCGCTCCTGGCACTCTGGGGCGCGGTCGCGCTCATTTTGTTGATCGCCTGTGTCAGTGTTGCGAACCTGCTCTTTTCACGGGGCATGCGCCGGCGCAAGGAAGTTGCCATTCGCCTGACGTTGGGCGGTCGGTTTTGGATGGCTGGCCCTGGAGTTATTCCTCGACCTGATACCCACCTCGCTTCCGGGTCTCGATCGCGTTTCGATCGATTGGCGCGTCGTGGCCGCCATGAGTGTTCTGACGCTAATCGCGGGTTCCCTGTCCGGTCTCGCACCGGCGCTCCGGAGCGCCCGGGTGGACTTAGATGAAGTCACGCGAGGCGAAGGCAGGGGCGGCACAGAATCCAAAAATTCCCGACGGTTCCAGTCAGCTCTCATCGTCGGACAGATTGGACTGTCCACGGTACTGCTATTGGCGGCTGGACTCTTCGTTGCAAGTTTCCGGCGGATAGCGCAAGTCGACCCCGGCTTTGGGAGCCCGGAACGGGTACTCTCGGTTCGAATCTCCGTCCAACCGCCTAAGTACACGCCGTGGGAAGGCTTCCGCCGTTTTTTCACCGAAGTGGAGCGCGAGCTTGCGGCGATTCCCGGAGCGCAAGCCTCGGCGTTGTCGTTCAACAACCCGATGGAGCCCGGAAGTGCCTTCCAGGTTGGCTTCGAGATCGACGGCGTCATCGAGACGGAGAACGCGGCCGATCGACCGCTGGCGGCCATTTGGCCCGTTTCTCCCGGTTTTTTTCAGACGATCAACCTGCCCTTGGTCCACGGCCGATCTTTCACGAGCGCGGACAAGAAAACCGCACCCGGGGTTGTGATCGTGAACGAGGCATTCGTGCACCGTTACCTCCCCAGCAATGACCCGCTCGGGCTCCAGCTGCTAAAGACGCAGTTCTGGGATGAGGGTTATCCGGCAGTCCACGAAATCGTCGGGGTGGTGGGGGATATGAAGTCCGATGGCCTGCGGAGCCCACCCTACCCGGTCATGTTTTTCCCGTACGACCAGACGCCGTTCGGCAACATGCGCGCACTCGTGCGGGCGAAGGTAGTCACACCGGCGCTGGTTGCAGGGCTTCGCGATGCCGTATGGCGCATCGACTCTGATATCCCCATGGAACGTCTACAACCGTTGGACCAGGCCATCGGACAGAGCCTGGCCGGCGATCGGTTCTCCGCCTCGATCGCATCGCTGTTTGCCACGATCGCGCTCGGACTCTCCGCGATTGGTCTGTTCGGCGTGATGTCTAACGCGGTCGCCGCCCGGACTCGGGAATTCGGGATTCGCCGGGCGCTCGGTGCCAAACGGAGCGGGATTGTTCGGGGTGTCCTTGCAGAGACATTCCGCACAAGCGTGTTGGGTTGGGCACTTGGGGTCGGAGCATTCGTCGTGATTAGCCCCGCGATAGCGGGGTCGTTGTTTGCAACGGCCCCCACAGACCCGGCAACGTTGATCGCGGTTGGGGTGATCCTCATCGCAACCGCAGTCGCGGCGGGCACCCTGCCAGCCCGGCGGGCCTCGGGCGTTGAACCGGCGCAAGCCATGGGGGGATCACCGCAGCCTAACACCAGGACGCGAAGCCGTAGTCCATAACACCAAACGAGGCAAAATGGCAATGTACACGCGATTGTGCATTCGAGCCGATGTGGTCGCCAACGGATTGGTGGCGGTCAAAACTACTCGTACGGTCTGTCACGACATCGTGCTCGAAGAACTGATCTCGACTGAAAAATCACAGTCCTGATTCACCGCATCAATACCTGCAACGTGAGCATCACGTGCGAGCACGCCCAGTGCAAGCGCGGCTCTAGGATTCAACGGTGAAGCAGTGCGGGACCGCCAACCTGGGTTTCCGGGACATTCCGCTCATCCGGTTCTACCTTTGGGTAGGTCTAAGAAATTCATGTTTTTCCGCGAACGTCGTCGGGCTTCGCATTGGTACTGACGCGCGACCGCCACCGGAAAGGGGACGGAGTGTCAGGAAGACCCGTGGTTGAAGTTGCGAATCTGAGAAAAACTTACGGATCGACGGTCGCCGTCGATGACGTCTCGTTCCAAGTGGTCGAAGGGGAAATTTTTGGCCTGATCGGTCCCAACGGAGCGGGTAAGACGACGACAATGGAATGCGTCGAGGGTATTCGAAAGCAGGACGGGGGAACTATCTCAGTGCTGGGCCTCGATCCCCGCAAAGACGCCTATGCCATCCAGGATCGGATTGGTGTTCAGCTGCAGGAGGCGCAACTGCAGAAGCGGATCAAGGTCTGGGAGGCGGTGGACCTTTGGTCGTCACTCTATCCGCAACACGTAGACGGGGATGTTGTGCTCGAGCAACTCGGTCTGACGGAGAAGCGGGACTCCTGGTTCATGAACCTGTCGGGTGGTCAGAAACAACGGTTGTTCATTGCGCTGGCGCTCATCAACGATCCCGAGGTCGTGTTTCTCGATGAGCTTACCACCGGGTTGGACCCGCAGTCACGCCGCTCCATCTGGGGCTTGGTGACCGGCATTCG
>JAZDDD010000531.1:0-4015 GCA_036679545.1 Gemmatimonadota bacterium
TCTGCCGCGTCCCCGGGCGCCGCTGACGCGACTGGCCGCGGACCGGACGGTGGTGTGGAGCTGGCGACCGGCCTGATGCCCCGCGCCACGGGGGTGGGGCGTGGTATGCGAGACGGTCGTGGTCCCGCTGGTGGTGGTGCCTGAGCCGCGGCCGGTTGTTGAGTGGCCGCCGCCGCAATCTCTTCTGGCCGGGTTAGTTCTAGGCCGGCTGCCGTTGCGCCATCGACCCGTTCGGTCGATGCTGCGATCACGTCACTTGTGGGCTCCTCACCCAGAACCGGTTCTTTGAACAACGCCGCCGCGCGTTCTTCCATCGACTGAGGGGTAACCGGCTCCATCGATTCAATGGCGACGTCGGCTTGGGCGGCAGCGACGCGCTCTTCTTCTTCGCGCACCTTCGCATCTTCGTCAGCGCGTACCTGGACCTGGGCCGCCGTCCTGCGCCGACGTATCGGCTTGACCTCGGGCGTCGGTTCGACCTTTTTGGTCTTGGTCGCTTTTTTTGTTGTTCGGCGACGTCGTGTCTTTGTTGCGGCCTCGGAACTCTTGCGTTTGTCGCGTTCCCATCGGGCGCGCACCAACGCGAGCTGCCCCGGGTCAAGGGCAGACAAATGGCTCCGGACATGGATGTCCATGTCCGTGAGCATCTTCAACAGTTGATCGGTGGCAACACCGAACTCTGCCGCAAGATCGTGAATGCGGATCTTCGTCACTCCTACCTACCTCCTACGAACGTCGCCGCTCGCCCCTGCTTGAATACCGGCGGCCAGTTGTCGATCGCGTACTCCGATGACCTGCACTGAACCGCGCCCCACTGCGCGACCCATCTCCACCGCCAAACCATTCGTCACAATTGGTACTGACAACGCCTCGGCGAGGCGTATCACTTTGCTCTCCGTACGACGACTCCGGTCTTGTGCCACTACGAGGAGAGCAAGCCCATCTCGTTTTAGCACCGATCTCACCTGTGCCCCACCCAACACCAACGCCCCAGCGCTTTGTCCCAAGCCGAGGAGTGCAAAGACATTACTAGGCGTCAGCGGCGGACTCCGTCTCAGCAATCGGAGTCTTGGGCGTTTCAGCGGTCTCCGTGGTCAGAATCACAGGCTCTTCAGCTGCCTCATCCACCGATTCCGTCCCGTCGTCCGTCTCCGTGTTTTCCTCCGTGATCTCACCGAGGAATTGCATCAGTTTATCGGCAATGTCTTCTGTCATACCTTCAAGTGACACAACCTCTTCTCGTTCTAAATCGAGAATATCACGCAGGGATTTGTAACCGGCTGCGCCCAACACGTCCACCGCCTCGGTCGGGAAGCCTTCCAGTTCTCCGAGTTCAACATCGGTCATCAAGTCGTCCGAACCGGACAACGGCCCGAACAGACCGGCATCCCCACCCCGCTCTAGCCACTCTCGGCTCGAGTACAGGTCGATTTTCCAGCCGATCAATTCTGACGCCAGACGCACGTTCTGGCCGTTGCGCCCAATGGCCAACGACAGTTGATCTTCATCGACTACGGCCTGGACTGTCTTCGTCTCGGGCTCGGAAAATACACGGGACACCCGAGCTGGTGCGAGCGCCAGCCGCGAAAACCGTTCAGGATCACCGGACCACGGAACGATATCAATCCGTTCGCCCCCTAATTCATTCACAACCGCTTGAACACGACTGCCCTTCAAGCCGACACACGCCCCAACCGGGTCAATTGAATCGTCTTTCGTGATCACAGCAATCTTTGTCCGGCTACCAACTTCTCGTGCGGCCGCGCGAATTTCCACGATCCCCTGTTGAATCTCAGGTACTTCGAGTACAAAGAGTGCCTGAACGAAAAGCGGGTCGGCGCGGGATAAGATGAGGCGGGGCCCGCGAGGAGTTTCTTCGATACGTTTGAGGACGGCTCGAATGGGGTCGCCCTGATGGAAATGTTCTCGCCGATTCTGTTCCCGGTACGGAATTATTGCCTCGGCTTCACGGAATTGGTTGATCAGCATGACGAGCTTGCCACGCTCGATCTGCTGTACTTCGCCCAAAATCAGTTCGCCAACCCTGTCAGCAAACTCTTCGCGAATTCTCGTGCGTTCGCCTTCACGCACTCGTTGAATGATGCGTTGCTTTGCAGCCTGCACCGCCGTTCGGCCGAACGCCTCGAATGGAACTTCCTCTTCGAGGACATCACCGGCTTGGTATTCTGCGTCGTCCCACCGCGCCTCTTCGAGACTCATCTGGCATGCCGTGTCTTCGACTTCTTCGACGATCGTCTTGAGAACCGTCACCTTGATGGTGCCCTTGAGTTCATCAACTTCGATTTCGGCATTTACAGTCGGACCGTGACGTTTCACCAATGCCGCGTGAATACCATCGCGCAACAGGTCGTGAAGTTCGCCCCGGTCGAGTTGTTTCGCGTTGGCCAGCTCACGAAGCGCCGCCAAAACATCTGCGGGAGTTGACATGCCCGTTCCTTACGTGGCTCGTGTTTTAATCCCAATCCACCGCGAGGGTGGCATATTTAACGTCCTCCAACGGAACGATCATCGTGTCCGCTTGGCCTTTGACACCGAGCATGACTTTCGAATCGTCGTCCGTGACGTCTACAATCGTCGCGCGTATGCGCCCGCCGCGCGCCAACTTCACGTGCACGTCCTGGCCTCGAAACCGACGCCAGTGCTCGGGCCATCGGATCGGTCTTTCGATCCCCGGCGACGATACTTCGAGTATGTATGTGAGGCCGAGAAGCTGCGTTTCGTCGAGCCAACGTTCCAGGCCCCGACTCACGATAGCGCAGTCTTGCGAAGTCACACCGTGACCTGGCAGTGATCCGGGACGGTCGATTCGAATCTCTAGGGCCGGCCTAGTTTTCGAACCGCGCCGCCGAACGTCGACCACTTCGAATCCCAACTCATCAACCCGCGTCCTGATCTCAACGATCAGTCCTGCCAAGGCATCGTTCATCTAGTGGCGAGCAAAAAAAAGCGCGGGCCCAGCTGCGCCCGCTCCACCAAAACAACCTAACGTCTTGCCCAGCGAGGCGCCAGGGTGGCGGGACGGCAGGCGGTAGGTCGGTATGGCGGTAGGTCGGTATGGCGGTATGGCAACTGACGGCACGACGGGTAAAGACGCGTACGCCCCCAAAGAATGGCACGACGCCCCCGTCCAAGCTCTCGACCGCCCTACCGTCCTACCGCCTTACCGTCTGCCGCCATACCGCCATACTGTCTGCCGACGTATGCCACCATCCGCCCGGATTTCGTTCCGTCTCGACGGTATGAATGAAACTGCCGATCGTGCTTCGTACACCATGCGCTCACGCTGATGCGTTCCACGCCCTTTTCGCCGGCTTTTTGTGCCAAAATGGCACGCAAATCGACGCACTGGGGACCATTTTCGGCGTGGCCCAGCCGTTCGGCGACTTCGGGTCCCACCTCGTAGCACGGGCCGCAGATCGCCGGCCCCAGGTGAAGAGCAATGTTAGCGGGGCTGGCCCCCATCCCTTTCATCTCGTCGATGCCCGTTTCGAGAATTCCGCTCGCCACACCTCGCCAGCCGGCATGCAGGAGTCCCATGTCCCTTGTGTCCTGCGCGTAAAGAAACACCGGCACGCAGTCGGCAATCGTTACGGTGAGTAGCACGCCATCGTTGGTCGTCAAATGACCGTCCACACCGTCGTTCAGGATCCACTGCCCCGTTGGTTGAGACGCGACATGTCTGCGAACGGACGTGCCATGGACCTGTCGGCCGGTACATGTTTGCAAGAAACCGCCGCCAACGACTTGCGGTAATGACAACCAGCGGGAAAATACCTCGGCGGCCGGAACGTCGCTGCCCAATCCAAAGTCGTCAGATCCGCCTCCGCGTGACGTGACACCCGTGGTAAGTCCATATCGGGTTTCCCATTCTCGCAGGACATGCAGCGGCGGTGACAATTGAGAGGCTAGCACCTCTCGCAAGATCTCCACGATTATTCTCTTGTTATGTCGGCACCCAACGCGCGTAGGCGCTCGTCGATCCGCTCGTATCCCC
>JAZDDD010000532.1:0-6684 GCA_036679545.1 Gemmatimonadota bacterium
GCATCATATCGAAGGATTTCACACCGCTTCCGGTAACATCCAACGATCTCGAAAAGGCCCGTGAAAACCTCGAGTGGTTTACACGTCAGGGAGGCGAGATAGATTTATCTAGGATACCGGCTACGAAACCTGCCCTACGCGGCTTTTTCTTTGACGACGTCGGCCACCTCTGGGTGGAGCCGGTGGTGAGTGCCGACCGTCAGGGCCGTGTGTTTGAGTTATTTGATTCCGATGGCCGATTCCTCGGTGAGGTTCTTTTACCGTTCGAATTGCGGACCAGTCCTGTTCCCGTGTTCCTTGGCGATTACATGTACGCGGTGACCCGCGATGAGCTGGAAGTTCCGTACGTCGTCAAGGCCCGCCTGGGTCGGCCGGCGACTGACACCGGTGATCTCACGATCGGCGTGCGGGATCGTTAACGCCGCGCCGTGTAGCGTGGCGATCGTAAATGGTTGACAGACAGTAACTTACAGGCTGGGTCGTCGTTGCTTTCCCCTTCCTAAGCGACTACATTTCACTGGCCTTTTTCCAATCACATTCGTTCATCGACTATTCGATGAGCGTCATCGTCTCCCGTGCTCTTCCGGATGTGCGTGACGGGCTGAAGCCGGTTCACCGCCGCATCCTCTATGCGATGAGCGAAATCGGGTTGGTGCCGGGCAGGCCGTACAAGAAGTCCGCCACGGTCGTAGGCGACGTGTTGGGCAAATATCACCCGCATGGCGACAGCGCTGTTTACGAGTCGCTTGTCCGAATGGTGCAATCTTTCTCGCTGCGATACCCGTTGATCGATGGTCAGGGAAACTTCGGGTCCATCGACGGTGACCGGGCTGCGGCATACAGGTACACAGAGGCGCGTCTTACGGCGATGGCCGTTGAGCTTCTGGACGATATCGAGAAGAATACCGTTCCATTTGCGCCGAACTATGACGACCGGTTGCAAGAGCCGACAGTTTTACCGTCGAAGATTCCCAACCTCTTGATCAACGGGTCGTCGGGTATCGCCGTCGGGATGGCCACAAATGTCCCACCGCACAATTTGGGCGAAGTAGCAGACGCCGTTGCGCATCTGATCGACAATCCCACCTGCGAGATTGCTGATCTCCGTCAGTCAATCAAGGGTCCTGACTTTCCCACGGGCGGATTCATTTATGGTAGCCAGGGGATTCAGGATTGTTACGACACGGGGCGTGGTCGCATCGTGGTTCGTGCCCGCGCGCAGGTCGAAGAGAAACAGGGTGGCCGCGAACAGATCGTCATTACCGAGATCCCGTTCATGGTCAACAAGACCCGGCTCATCGAGCAGGTCGTTGAATTGGTGCGCTCCAAGAGAGTCACCGACATTTCGGATGTTCGTGACGAATCTGACCGCGACGGTATGCGGGTCGTCATTGAATTAAAACGGGACGGGAACCCCAGTGTGGTCCTGAACCAGTTGTATAAGGGCACCCAGATGCAAACGACCTTCGGCGCCATCATGTTGGCGTTGGTCGATGGTGTGCCAAGAGTTCTCAATCTCAAAGAAATTCTTCAACACTTCATCGATCACCGGCATCTGGTCATCGTGCGCCGGACCACATTCGATCTCGAGGCGGCGCAGGCACGCGAACACATCCTCGAAGGTCTGAAGATCGCGGTCGATAATATCGATGAAGTCATCAAGATCATCCGCGGAGCATCTGACACGGCATCCGCAAGCGCCGGTCTCCGGGCGCGGTTTGATCTCTCAGAGAAACAGACGGAAGCCATTCTCAACATGCGGTTGGCACGACTAACCGCGCTGGAGATTGATAAACTCGAAGACGAATTGAAAGAAGTCCGTGCGCTTATCAAAGGGTTAAAGAGTATCCTGGCATCGGAGAGCATGCGCATGGGGATACTCAAGGATGAATTAAAAGAAATCGTAAAGCGTTTTGGTGATGAACGTCGTACGGAGATTGTTGCGGATCAGAAGGACTTCTCCGTCGAGGACCTCATCGCCGATGAGGACATGGTCATCACGGTCTCCCACGCCGGTTACATCAAGCGGATTCCGGTATCAACCTATCGGCGACAGCGAGCACCTCTTTGTCGCGTCGACACACGATTATGTGCTCTTCTTCACAGACGCAGGCCGGGTCTATTGGTTAAAAGTGTATGATGTTCCGCAAGGAGGCAGGGCGGCGCGTGGTAGACCCATTGTCAATCTGCTCGGTCTCAAATCGGGCGAACGAATAGCGGCCTTCTTGGGCGTGCGCGTCTTCTCGGATGAGGAGTATCTGGTTTTCGGGACCGCTAAGGGAATTGTGAAAAAGACGGTCCTTTCGGCGTACGGGAACCCTCGTTCCACTGGCATTAACGCAATCAATATCGAGAAGGGCGACGAACTCATTGATGTGCAGGTTACGGACGGATCAAATGACGTCGTGTTGGCCACGAGCCATGGGATGTCCATTCGATTCCACGAGTCCGACGTCAGAGAGATGGGTAGGACGACGAGTGGGGTGCGGGGCGTACAGCTGGAGAGTGATGATCGTGTCATAGGGATGGTTGTCATCCGGCGTGACGCTACGTTGTTAGTGGTGAGCGAAAAGGGCATGGGCAAGCGGTCAAAGATCACAGACTACCGTGTCCAAAAACGGGGTGGGAAGGGTATCATCACGCTCAAACGTACAGAGAAAACCGGGTCCATCGTTGCACTCAAGGAAGTGGTGCCGGATGACGAGCTTATGATGATTACTCGGCAAGGTGTAATCATCCGAGTTCCCACCGGTGGCATACGCGTCATCGGGCGCAATACCCAGGGTGTGAAGGTTATGAACCTGGATGCGGGCGATGCGTTGGTGGACGTGGCACGGGTTGTGAATGAGGACGTGGACAATGGAGACGACATTTCGGTGGTTTCCGAAGGCCGCGATCAACGCGAAATGGATGTTTAACGAGGGCACGCCTCCGGAGCGCACGTAGGGAGCGGTTCTCAACCCGAGAGCCGTGTTGTGCCAGAATACTTTCACTCAGATATGCACAAGTACGCACTTTCCATGCGCCCATCCGGGTGTCGATTACGTCGCCGAGCAGAGGCCGTCACGTGACCGGTATTGATGACCGCAAAGCGGTAAAACCGGCAGCCCAAGAACACGTTGACTTGGATTTTGCGCGATAAAGGGTATGAGGTTATCGCGTTGTCGGACGGCGAAGACCTGCTCCGCCGATTGGAAGAGGAAGGACCGGACCTGTTGATGTTGGATATCATGATGCCCAAGGTCGATGGTCTGCAAATCCTTGAACAGGTTAAGCGGCTGGAACGATGGCGTGACCTGCCCGTTCTGATGATCTCCTCCATGCAACCCGAGGATGCCACCGTCCGGTCCTTGGGTCTTGGAGCTGCGGACTTCATTCCCAAACCGTTCCGCGTACGCGAGCTGTTAGCACGTGTGGAAGCTCGACTGAAGAACGCGCTGGAACTACGACGGGTGCGAGAAGAAGCAAACACGCGCGCTGAAGTCGTGGACATCCTACATGAAGTGACAGAGTCCCTCAAGCCGGACGAGATATACCATATTCTGACACGGCGGGTGGCGCGTGCGTTACATCTCTCCAAATGCGCTATCGTTTCCGCGCAACCGGGAGAAAAGTACGGTGTGTTGGTGGCCGCTTCGGAAAACCCGATGTTGCGAAATCTTGAAATCCAATTGGCTCGCTACCCAGAAATCAGAACCGCCCTTGAGACACGTCAGGCGGTGCTCGTGACTGACGTAAGCACGGATCCACTCTATGAGGAGGTTCGTGACGAGTGGGCAAGCGAAGGGATAACCGTACCAACACGTTCCGCAATTGCGTTACCGTTTTTTATTCGATCGGAACTCGCTGGTGTCTTTTTTCTGCGCACAACGGGGGACGACCCCTCCCTCAACAAAGAAGACGCAGTGTTTGCGGATACGGTCATACGTGGTGCGGTCAGTGCAATTGAACGGGCGTACGATCTCGAAGCCGCCAAGTCAGACAAAGAAAGATTCCGGTTCCTGGCTAGCACAGACCCACTTACGGGGTGTCTCAACCGGCGGGCAATGCTTGACCGTTTGGAAGCGGAACTCGAACGCGCGCGTCGCTACGATTTAGAGCTGACCGTCCTGATGATCGACTTGGATTGGTTCAAAGAGATCAATGACACGCGTGGTCACCTTGTCGGCGATGTCGTATTGCGAGAACTCGGTGAGCACTTGCGCCGCGAGGCTCGGTCCGTAGATATCGTGGCGAGGTACGGCGGCGAAGAGTTTACACTCGTCCTGCCCGAGACGGGCTTTGAAGGCGGCGCAGCGTTTGCGGAACGTATTCGCATACAGGTAGAAACGTACAACTTTGCTAAGGATGGCGAGCCGATCCATGCCACTGTATCGATTGGTGTCGCCACGTTCTCTGGGCAAGAGGCTACCGTGGAGTCCATGATCGAAGAGGCCGACTCAGGTCTTTATCGGGCAAAACGGGAAGGTAGAAACTTGGTGCGGAGTAAATGAGTACTCGACGTTGTCTGCGATGCCAGGCCGTTTACGAAGGCGATGCTCGGTTCTGTCCACGTGACGGCAGTCCGCTCGTCGAGGTCGCCGCACGGCCCAAGAACTCGAACAAATCGGTGTCCAGCACCGCAGAAACGCAGGTGCGGAAGGCCGTAAAACCGGCGCCAGGACCGTCGCTTGGTTCGGCCGCAACCCTTTCCGATCAAACCCTCGATCGACGGTACCAAGTCCTCAAACGGTTGGGCGAAGGCGGGATGTCATTCGTGTACGAAGCACGCGACATCACGACGCAAGACATCGTTGCGGTGAAGGTGCTCAGCCCGAAGCTGGCAAAGGACAAAAACGCCGTGGAGAGACTCCGCCGCGAAGCCGGCTTGGCAATGAGGCTCGACCATCCAAATGCCTGTCCTATTCTGCGTTTTGGTGAGACGGAAGATGGACTGATCTATCTCGTGATGCCCTACCTCAAAGGCGATTTGTTATCCGACCTCGAGGCGCGTGTCGGTCCCATGGAGGCAAAGACGGGGGTGGATTACCTCGTGCAGATTTGCGCAGGTCTGCATCATGCCCATGGACTCAACATCATCCATCGTGACTTGAAGCCGGAAAACATCATGATGGTACCTGAAGGCAATACGCATCGTGCGGTCGTCATGGATTTTGGGCTGGCCAAGGACAACACGGTTGGCGCCGGTTCACAAAAACTCACGGCAACGGGAATCGTGCTCGGCACACCAGAGTTTATGAGCCCGGAGCAAGTGAGGGGAAAACAATTGGACCCCCGCAGTGACGTCTATGCGGTCGCTATAGTCGCGTTTGAAATGTTTACCGGTCAGTTACCGTTCAATGGGCGTACGCCACAGGAAATGATGATTGCACGGCTCCGCGGCAAACCGGTACCGCTGCGACGTTACCGACCAGATTTGAGTGTGCGGTTGGAAAAAGTTCTTGCCAAGTCGATGGATACGGACCCGGCAAGCAGGTATCCGGACATGATTGAGCTTGGCGGGGCGTTTGCCCAGTCGCTCGAGCCGGAGGAAGGCGGCCTTTTCGCGAAGTTGCGCGGCACACTCAGGTAGTTCTTGCTTACGACTCTGGTCGTTCGAACCGCGCCTGCGGAATATCCGGGTTGATCACAACATCATCAATCATCAACGCTTTGGTGAGCTTCCCTGACTCGGTCATATAGTCTCGCCGTGCCGGATACGGATACTGCATGCTTCCCGCCCGATCCGTCCGACCCCAAAGAAACCGGTTGTTGTTAGTGCGTCCTTCTTCGACGTAGTTCACCTCAACCGGAAACCCTTTACCCGGTTCGAAGTAGTACGTGAATGCATCCTGGTGCTCACCAACGCCCACTTCGAAATTTACGCCAACCGTGTGGTATCCGTTTTCCGCTGTGGGTTGGGCCGGTGCAGTGGGGTCAGCGCGCATCTCCATGCCGGGCCGGCTCGTCATACCGCGATATGTCAAGATTACGCCCGGATCGCGCAGTTTGTACGGAAGACCCATCCAGTAAAACAGATCACGTGACACGTACAGGGCCTCCCGAGCGTCCTTAGCGGTATCCGGCAAGAGGACGCCATCCAATGTGGCCCAGCTCGAGACACCGTTGAATCCCTGTTCGATAAAACCGTATGTCTCCCAACGTTCGACACGGGTTTCCTCGCCGTGCGGACCTTTCTTGATCCAGGCGTAACGGGGGCGATCTCTCTTCAACCGACCGGTAAGTGAATCATACAGCAGGGTGGAGACCGTGAACGACGCCGACTGGAATTCATGATAGCGGTCCATTCCGCCCACGGAATCGATCCATAACCCGATCAGCGAGTCCGCGGTACCTGCACTGGCCGAAGAACTTACCGGCTGAGTTGGCGGATTGGCCCTGAGGGCGAGAAATGCGACTGAGCTTGCAAGGGCGAAACCGGCCAGGACGATCGGCCATTTGACTGCGGCGCGAACTGGTTCACGTGTATTGTTCATTACTTGCTCAACGAAATGGATGGGCGGATATTACGGTCCCCGACTCGCTAGAGCAAACCCACTATATATGAAAAGGTTCCCCGCGTACGACCCTCCTGAATATCTGGATTGGCAGGCCGATCCGGAACTGGTCGAACAGTTCGGCCAAGTTTGGTCTCGGGTGTTGGAGCGTAGGTCGGTCGTAGAAGCGCTCTCGATGCACACGTGG
>JAZDDD010000533.1:0-3891 GCA_036679545.1 Gemmatimonadota bacterium
CCGTTCTACATGGCACTGATCGATCCGTTCCGACGGCGTCTGATCTACCCAGCTCTCATTCGTCGCTTTGAGACGGCCTGGCGTGCATCAGTCAATGAACAAGTTGAAGATCTGAACCTTCTGTAGTTCGGTGGCGACTGGCATCTCATCAAACAGGTCTGCAGATGACCGTGTGGAATTGCTCATCCCTCTCATCCGGCCGGTAGGGAAGCGAGGCGACATAGCTCACCTAAATTTCACATATGTTCACCCTGCTCGGACGCCCAACACGGAAGGCCACTTTGTTCACTCGAGAACGCCGCCAGCATTTCAATGCCAACGAGAAAGCACTCACACCGCCTGGTCCGAATGGCTGGAACCACGCGTCTAGTTTCGCGACGGTTACACTGTGGCTGGTAGTGTTCTCAACGGGACTTGCGGCTCAATCCACCGTCATCGGGCAGGTCCAAACTGCTGACGGCCTGCCCATTTTTGGCGCCACGGTCGAGAACGAAACGATGCGGGCGTACTCCGATCGGGCCGGCTTTTTTGTCCTTGACGATGTCTCGTACGGTTCGACGGAGCTACTCGTTCGTCGGATCGGCTTCCACCCGGTCCGAGTATCGGTGCGCGTCCCGCCACGGGACAGCGTCTTCATTGACGCCGTGACGTTGACGGCGGATGGCGTGGAACTTGGCGAGATTCAGGTCGTTGCCGAAGCGCCGCTGAGCCGAAAGGGGATGCGTGACTTTCTCACCGCGTATCGCGTGAGCGACGGGTATTACCTGACCGCCTCGGCGGTGGACAGCATTGCGCCCTTCGACGTGGCCCACCTGGCCGACCGCATCCCTGGTTTCCAACGACGAACCGACCCGCGGTGGGGCCAACGTCTGGAGTGCAGCCGTGGACGAACGGCCATCGTCGTCGTGGACGGAATTCGAACAGCCAACCCAAACCCGGATATGTTCCTCCGTCCGGATTTGGTTGGCGCCATGTGGTTTGAACCGGGGCGCTGCCGACTGGTGGTTTGGTCGAGACGTTCCTGAGGAACCTTTACTCCGTATGAAACATGGATTCTGCAGAGGGGTCATCCGTGTTTCTGTTCCGGTACTGGGCCACGAACTCCGTTGGAGTTGTCTTCTTGCATCGCTTGAAAACCCGGTAGAACGCTGCGCTGCTATTGAAGCCGACGTCGTGCGCCACCGCGAGGACCGTTTGGTTGGCCGATGCGGGATCGAGCAAGCGGGCAGCTGCCTCGTCCACTCGATAGCCGTTGACGAAATCGTAAAACGACACGCCAAGGTCTTGGTTTAGGACCTGTGATAAATGATGTCGCGAAATACCCAATTGCTCCGCGACGTTCGAGAGCTTCAGATCCGTTTGTCGATACGCTTTCTCCTCCGCCATCAGATGCCGGAGGCCTTCGAGGTACCGCGCTCGGGTTTCCTCGTCGATGTTGGACCGGCGGTATTTGGCCGCGCCGTTGTCAACCGACGGAAGAAACAACATGGTCGGTTGTAAGAGAATCGCGTACCCTACGGCGTACAAGGTGACGCTGAGGGCGATAACCGAACTCTGTTGAATCCAGACTGGTGGCGCACCGCCGGTCAGGAAGAACCCCACCGCCACCGTAAGGTCCGCGGCGAGGTACGCGCCCATTACAAAGATGGTTCGGTGGATCCAGATTACCCGCTCAATCCTCGCGTCCGCGCTCATTTGACGCGTGGATTCCGAGGCCCGGTCGGCCAAACGCCGAGTCAACGCCGCATACACCGACACCTGCAGAAGAAAAACTATGGAAAGACTCAACATGCCCGCCGTCGAACCACCAATGATGGGACCGTTGCGCGCCAAAGCGAGCTTGAGGTCACCGGGCAGAACCCAGAAAGGAATGAGATACACCGATATCACAATCCCGATTCCGAAATGTGCTAGCAGACTCAGCGGCCGGGCCG
Source organism: Gemmatimonadota bacterium (assembly GCA_036679545.1). Taxonomy (GTDB): domain Bacteria; phylum Gemmatimonadota; class Gemmatimonadetes; order Gemmatimonadales; family GWC2-71-9; genus JAZDDC01. The sequence goes on from JAZDDD010000533.1 coordinate 1,935, forward strand.
GTAGGTCTGACCCACGCCTGACGTGGAGATACAGGGCGGGCCCAATGACATACCACAACGGAAACGTCAGACCAATCAAGTGCGGGAACCGCGCCGTCAAGCCAAACACCGCGAAGGCATTGAACCATACGAGGATCGACACCACGGTCACTACCGTCGCCAACCAGCCAGGCCGGTGGCGTGGGTGAAACCAGAGTATGGCTGCAAGCAATGTCCCGTGCAGCGCGACCAGGATCAGCAGAATTCCGAGCATCAAAACCGATTGAGATACGACAGCTTCTTTACCTGCCAACCAAATGAAAGGTTTCGTTGGCCGAGTGCGGGCAAAGGGCGTCTTTGGGGGGGGCAATGGTGGAATCTTGTACCCGCTTACCACACCCGGTCGGATGAGGTGTCCGCCGACAGAAGTGGTGTAGTATCTCATGGGAGGATGCTTGTCTCGCACACGTCGTCGCGACGTACGAACACGAACCCGTCATTGCACGGGGCCACCAATGGAAACAAATGTTGCAAGGATGTCAGAGCATGCGTCGGGTTGCCTCGATCACGGTAGCGCACGGAATCTTGCCGCGGTGAACCGAGTTGTTCTTTGCGTTCTGTCGGGCCTCATCCACTCCTCGGGACTCAACGCACAATCGTGTGAACGACCGGTGGCCAGTTTTGATGTGCAGTTCATTGCGCCGGATCGTTTCGTCGTTGCAGCGGAGTTCGCCCAGCCGACACGTCGGCTCGACTTAAACTTCTTCCGCGCTTCGGGACGCCCCGAAGGCCAAGCCGAATCAATCTTGGGTCTTCTGGGGTGGGGGAGCGACGGTCGGGAGGTGGCCATCGACTACGTGGGCCGGGCCGGTTGGACCGTGTCTGGCGACCGTGGCCTCGTGCGTATCCGGTACACGGTGCGGGCGGATCATGGAAACACGACCTGGGGAGACGGCGGGCCCGATGAGGTCGCGGCCCGTTTCGATGACGTCTTTTTCTTCGTGGGGCACGCGTTCTTCTTGATCGATCACGGGTGGCCGCCGTGCCCGGTTCACGTTTCGTTCAGAACACCGGAGTCGTGGACGGTCATGGCGCCGTGGCGTCAGGACGCCACGACCTTCGTAGCGTCGGAACCGATGACGCTTTGGAACAACGCTTTCGCCGTAGGGCGTTTTTCTCCGGGACGTACGGTTGCCAGTGGAATGGAACTCCAGTGGATCATCGACAGTCGTTTGGCTTCCATCGAAGAGCACATCATCACGCTGATGGACCGGCTCCCCGGTGTCTTTGTCGACTATTTCGGGAGCGCTCCCGCCGAGGCGTATTCGGTCGTTGTCTTCGGCGATGCCTTCACTGACGGGGGGGCATTCCGGCAAAGCTTTGCGCTCAGGCCGCCGAGCAGACGATCTGGTCCCACGTATTGGGCCATGAGATTCTCCACCTCTGGCTTGGCAACTACATCCGCGGTGAACGACCATCCCGTTTGGCGTGGTTCACGGAGGGCTTCACCGATTACCTAACCATCAAACTGATGTTCAAAGCCGGTCTACTGACCGAATCGATGCTCCGCCAGCGTCTCGCGAACATCATACGTCGCTACCGCCTCGGTCGGAGATTGTCGCCCGGCGTTTCCCTCGCCGACGCCGGGCAAGAAAAGAGCGCTAACTGGGAGTTGATCTACGGCGGCGGCGCTTTGGTTGCGCTCCTAATGGATGCGGAGTTATCGACATCAGGAGGCGCCGGGCTTCAAGACGCCCTGCAGGACCTCTACCGCCGTGGCGCCGAGCCCTATTCTCTCACTGGCCTTCTGGATGCCCTCGACACCTCAACGGTGGGCGCTGCGTCGCGGACATTCAACCAAGTCGACGGCGGGATGTCGTTTCCATCGATCGCCGGTCGGCTCCGAGCCAGCGGGTTGGAAGTGGTCGGCTTCACCTCCGACGAGGTCTACGTTCTGTTTCCCGGCGACTGTGCCGAG
>JAZDDD010000534.1:0-3508 GCA_036679545.1 Gemmatimonadota bacterium
CGCCCGGAGCAAGCCTCCAACCCTGGAGTCTTGCTCGTTCCGTGAGGTTATACGGCGTTTCACGTGGCTCACGATTCTAATGCCTGGACCATCGTATAGGGTCAAGGGCTGACGGGTAAGTGGCCAACAGATACCCTTGACTCTATACCAAGGTGCAGAGTGTAGAGTGGGAACCTGAGACACCGACTCTGTCTGTTGCAGGAGGACAAATGCACGTTTTTAATTTTGCTATCGGATCGCGAGGGATCCCCCTCGCGTTGTTCATGATGATCGTCTCAACTGGACAGGTCCATGGACAGGGGGCATCACCACCAGATTTTCTGGTCACGACACCGTCCGCGTACGGTTTCGACGAAACTGTGAACAGACTCAAGCAGTCGATCGAAGGCGAAAATCTCATGGTGGTTCATGAGGTCAACCCTCAACAGATGTTGCGCATGGTTGGCGTACGAGTGGGCGGTATGCGTCAAATCCTGTTCTTCCACCCACGATATATGAAGCAAATCATCGAGGCCAATCGAAACGGCAGTATCGAACCGCCCCTGAAGATCTTGGTGATGGAGATGCCAAACGGTCGGGTCATGGTTCGTTACGAACAGCCCGAACACCAGCTGAACCCGTATGAGGGATTGGAAAGCATCGCCGAGGAACTGCAGGGCGTGGTCGAACGTGTGGTCGCCACGATCGTGCAGTGATAGGTGCTGTACCCATCCAGTTGGTGACGCTGTCGTTCGGGTACGCTCAGTATATGCGCGGAGTTACGATGGGACCGCAAGTCATGAGCGTCGCGCACGAATTCGCGACCTGGTACATCGGGTTGATATTGATACCATCGTTGTTGCTTTTGGGCGGGATAGCGTGGTTCAGCCGCACCCGATATCCGGATCTGTCTCGGCGAATTGTAGTTGGTTTGTCGGTTGGGGTACTTGCAACCATTGCGTTGGACGCCGTGCGACAGGCGGGCGTGATACACGGATGGTTGCCGGGCGACACTCCAGTGATGTTTGGAAAGATGGCTACAGGTAGCCCGCGCTTTTCGGTTTTCTATCCCGCTGGACTCTTGGTTCATTATCTCAACGGCGCAAATTTCGGTCTGTTTTACGTGTTCGTGTGGGGAAAGAGGCGCTCCATGCGCAACGCCATCCTGTGGGCTACCGCATGGGCATTGGTCTTGGAATTGGGCATGATGACCGGCCCGCCGATGGGGGCCGATGGTGGGTCTCTTTGGTTTTAACTATGCGTGGCCGCAGCTCTTCTTGCTGACATTTGTGGCACATGTCGTGTTTGGCGTCACGCTCGGACTTTTGTCACAACATTTCCTTGGAGATGGCGAACGCGGCGGTTTGACGCGGCTGTTATATCCCGTAGCCACTGTTACTTCCCCTCATGCCCCTGGCGGCGACCTGAAAGCGGGATGAACCGCAACAAGATTCGTCTTCTGACGTTGGCCATGGGAACCGCTTTGCTGTTCATACATCAGGTCGAACTCGCAGGGCAATGGACCCAAGGGGGATTCGGTTCGATTTGGGTGGAGGCGACAGCCATCGGGCAGCGGACCCGCAAACGGTTCAATGAAAGCGGCGAACGGCAGCTGTGGCTCGGGTTTGGGCGGGCGGACGCAAACGTCGTTGCGCTCGACGTGATTGCCGGTGTGACGCCCGCAGTCGACGTGTGGTTTCAACTTGTTTTTCTCGACCTGACATTTAGCCGCCAAACTGCGGACACCTTGCGTTCTACGGGGTTTGGAGACCTGCGGATGTGGGCGCGCTGGCGAATTGCCGAAGGACCGGATGCCCGTTGGCCTCTGGCAGTGAGAGTCGGTTTAAAAGCCCCCCTCGGCGCATCGCCGATAGATGCGCAGATCCTCCCGTTGGGCGAGGGACAGTGGGATTTTGAGGGCATCATCGAAAGTGGGTATGCCCCACGTGCCATCCCCGCTCGTGTATTTCTCTGGACTGGTGGAGCATAAGAAGGCCGCGGTCGATCCCGGTGGAGAGTTTTTTGGTCTACTCGGCGGTGAAGTCCAACTTCGCAAGTGGTTTGTCGCGGCGGAGGTCAATGCACTCCAAAGCCGACGGACGCGTGCATTTGGCGTAGTCACCGGTACCACTCGCCGATTGGTCGCTGTGCAACTGAGTGGAGGGCGAACGGTGTATCGAGCGGTTGCTGCCAAACTTGGGATCCGGGTGCCAGTGTTGGGCCGAAACTACCCGGCCGGACCTCAGCTAGTGGTGGGATTTCGAACGCCATTGAGATTCGTGAGGTAGGTCGCGTTACCAAAGCCGTTTACTCCACGTTGTTAAGGTAAAGACTAATCTCTTGCAAATGGGGAATGATTTTGCGCGTCCACCCTATTACCGAAAACTGTTCTCGAGCCCTTCGGCTTGGAAAACACGCCGTCATCGGCATCAGCCCGTTCAATAGTTATTTTTCGGAACTGCGTTTACAGAAACTGATTCGCTGGGGTTTGTCGTCGTTCGAACGATTTCATATGTTTGTCCCGGACACGCCGGCGAGGTACACGCTTGAAGCCCTGGATACGACCCACAAAAAGCAAGTCACAAAACACGCAGACAGGCAAATTACCTCCATAATAAAATACGGCGTGCGTTTCGTGCGAATGATGTGTCGGTTGACCGAGGCGCGGAAATGACGCTCGGATGGGATCGGACGCAGTCCAATCCTCGATACGCCGCGCTTCACGCTAGGTGTCATCGGATATTTGAGGAAGATCCGAATTTCCGCCGCGCCTGCCTAGACAGCTCGCGTTGGGTGCTGGATGGGCGGTCGAATGGGAAACAGTTAGACGAATCAGCGCTGCTTCGCGCGGCGAAATACTTCTTAGCCGAGGTCCCGTTCTTTGTTGATAGCCCCGGCATTCTGCAAGAGACTGCTTCCGTGTTTTGTTACCACAAATCGATCCCGTTCCTGGATGACCTCTACAACGATCGTCTTCCGATCACGCGAAACGGAGCCCAGGGCTTCGTCGTCATTACAGATCGTCACTGAACATCGCGGTTGTCGCCGCGAATCACGAGGGCCAAACCCGCACCTGTTGCTCCTTCCATGCGAATGGACGCTGTCAATCTCAAAGCGACCCCGATGAGATTTGTGACCGGCATCGTCTGAGCCCAGTATGCGAACTCACCCGACGCCCCGGCCGCTCTCGATACCGACACCGAACGTGCAACCAACGGCCACGCCCCATTCGACGCCGAGTCGATTCGCGACGCGTTCCCCGGCCAGGGCGTTCAGGTAAAGCTCGTCGACACGCCGGTGTCCCCGTCGTGCGACAAGGTGTGACAACCGTCACAACAGGTTAACCCCGCGGCATGTAGTTTGCCCGATCTCAAACACTATGGAATCACCAACGATGTGTGAGCGATCATACACAATGAATCAAATCGAACTGCCGTCAAAGTGGCGCATGGTCCGATTATCGACTCTCGTTGTCATCGTCTTGTCGGGGTGTGAGGCCCAAGTTGGCAGTGAACCCGAAGTGCCGAAT
>JAZDDD010000535.1:0-2291 GCA_036679545.1 Gemmatimonadota bacterium
GTGGCGCCAGACCGAGGGGCTCTTACAATCGCTGATGGACTTGATGGGTCTTGCGCTCGACGTGCCCGATCACACGACACTCTCGCGCCGATCGCGCGATCTCGCCGTGGGGCTCCCCTGCCCTCCCTCGTCGCGGTCGATCCATCTCCTCGTTGATGCCTCCGGGCTCAAGGTGTTCGGCCAGGGCGAGTGGGCGGCGGCGAAGTACGGCTGTCGCCGAACGGGATGGCGAAAACTACACCTGGCTGTCGATGAAGCGGGACACGTTCTGGCCGCAGAACTCACGGACAACGACGTGGCCGACGCCTCCGTCTTTCCGACCTTACTGAATAAGATCGACGGGAAGATTGTGCGGCTCACCGCCGACGGCGCGTACGACCGCCGAGAAGTTTACGATGAGGCCGGCAAACGAGGTGCCTACGTCGTCGTCCCTCCTCAACGGGGCGCCGTGATATCAGAGGACCCTGTCCTGCAGACGAGAAATCGGCACATCAGGCGCATAGCTCGGGTTGGCCGCGCGCAGTGGCGACGAGAGAAAGGACAACACCGCCAAGCGCGAGTGGAAAACACGTTCTATCGTTACAAACGCAACTTTGGACCGGGCCTTCGTGCTCGCCATCCAATGGCCCAGCGAACAGAGGTAATGACGGCTTGTAACTTGCTGAACTGGATGTCGTCGCTGGGGATGCCCAAATCGGAGAAGCTCGCTGCATGAAGATCCGAATGGCAGGCGGCATTCGTGGCCAAAATTCGATTCATGCACCAACGCCGGTTTGGCTGAGAATCAGCTCGGCCGAGTACGAGAGGAGAAACCGGCTGGCCGCCTAGGGAGCCAAGCCGAAAACCATCCACGAGAGCGGGTCAACTCCATTCCACGGGTGACCCGGGACGCAAGGTGACTTTGGCACTACGATGCCGACAAAGTCACGGAAGGAGTCCATCCCATCAGCTCTGCGCGGATTCTAGCCGAGGGGCTTGCGAATAAGAACCATGTGACAAGTTGGTTTTTGTATGGAAGGTAGGAGTCGTCCCGGAGGTTATCCCTGAGTCAATAATGTTCGAAGATCGATAATCGCGGCGTGAGCGCGCGAAATATACGATGCCATTACCAGTGAGTGATTGGCAACAAACCCGAGGCCGCTGCCATTCAGGATAACGGGGCTCCACACTGACTCCTGGGTAGGTTCGAGTTCGCGGATGATTTGCTGCAGGCTCACGCGTGCGTTTTTCTTGTCCAGCACGTCACCGAAATCCTGTTCCATCGCGCTCAGCAAGTGGATCAATGCCCAGGATTGCCCGCGCGCTTCGAAGAAAATGTCATCGATTTCCAACCACGCTGTCTTGGTCTCCACCTCGCGCGGGGCTTTGGTGGCCTGTACAGCAGCGCTATCTCCAGCGAGGTCGGTGTTTAGCTGGCGTTTGCCAACACTTTGGGACAGTTTTTGCGAGATGCTGCCAAGGCGACTTTCCACGATTTGCAGCCACTGCTGGAGGTTGTCGGCACGGGCATAGAACTGGGCGTTAGGGCTTCTGGGATCGGCGAGCCTTTCGAGGTAGGAATCAAAATACCGAATGCCATCGCGGTACTCGTCTTCCGACTGGGGGAACATCCAGCTACTGTTGTCGAAGAAAAACTTGCCCTCTGCGATCGAGAGGTCTGGGTCCTCGGTAGACTGACTTTGCGATCTGGAGAACTCGTTGCGAAAAGCCCGCGCTGTGTCACGGACGTGACTAAGTACGCCAAACTCCCAGTTTGGTACGTTGTCCATCCAGATGCCGGGCGGGAACATGTCGTTGGACAGGTAACCGCCACGTTTTTCGAGCAGGGTTCGTGAGATCCGAATCATAGTTGCGGTCGTTATGTAGCCGGTGACCAGTTCATGGTTGTTGTCCTCGGCAAGAGCGATTGCCGAAGCACGCACATCGAACGGATCCGGTTCGAAATCCCACCACCATGCGAAACCGACGCTAATGAGCAGATAAGCGCCAATCACCCCACCCGCGACTTTGCCAGTAACTCCCAAAATACGGCTGATCATCGAACCGTCAACGTTACTCAGGGGACTGACAAACGAACCAGAGGAAGTGGCGGTTAGATCGGGGTCGCGCTGCCAGATTCTCCAGTTCATATGGCACTCATACTCTTAAAAACGTTGGATCAACATCGCAATTGCTAGTCTGTTGATTCTCAGCCAAACCTGGCAATTCTGTTCGAGTACTCGACACCCGCCGCGACAGACGACACCACAACACCTGATCCGACCGCGTTTCCCTCCGCGTCCACCGGCGCC
>JAZDDD010000536.1:0-5528 GCA_036679545.1 Gemmatimonadota bacterium
TTGTGTATAACGTTTGATCGAGTCGAGCGACGCCGGGTCGGTTTGTCGATTGAGGTGATAGGCCTGCACCAAAAGACGTTCGCGCGGTGGTAGTCGGTCTGCAAAACGAAACGCAATGGCCACTGCCTCGGCCTGAATATCGCTTCCGTGACGCCCGGTCCATCCGTATCCTTCCGAAAGAGCCAACTGTGCTAACGCAAATGTCGAGTCAATGTCGACCGCTTCTTTGAAGGCGACGACGGCTGAGTCAAACTGTCCACGTCTGAAGTGCAACGTGCCGCGCATGTACGCACGCACCGCTTCCAACGAACCGGACGTCACCGCAGCCACATCGAATGAAGGCACCGGTTCCTTGGAACGCCAGATCGCTCGAAGGATTTCCAAGCTGAGGCTGTCTACTAGCTGGAAGACGTTGTCCGCGTCCCCTTCGATCTGAACACGGGCCAATTCATCGCCCTCGGTGGTGTACATCTCCGCGTTGAGTCGCACACCGCTACCGACGGATACAATACTTCCCAACAACACCGAACCGGCGTCAGCATCTCTTCCGACCTCGAGAGACCCTTCGAGATCCAAACCGTCCTCACCACCACGGGCTCGCCAACGCTGCAAAATCGTCCGCGCATCAACGGTTCGCACCGCACCCACGGCGTTGAGGTTTGTTGAGAGGAGGTTGACCATGCCCTCACCCAACTCGGCGTTGGCGCCCGACACATCGAACGGCAAGACGGCAATCATGTCGGCTCCGGAGGCAACCGTCCCCTCGTCTCCGCCCAATGCGACCGTCAGACCTATCGCTCCAACAGCCACGGCGGCAGCGGCAATGCCCATCCATTTCTTTGCGCCTGTTCGATTTGCGCTGACGAACTCCCCAGTGTGCACGTCCAGCGCTGTGGCAAACTCGGCCGCGGTCGCGAAACGCTCCGAAGGGTTCTTGGCCAGTGCTCGGGCGATTGCCGTCGGTACTGAATCTGGAATTTGCCCCTTCAGATCGACAATTTCCGGAGCGGGAGACGAAATGGTTTTTGCGATGACCGCCTGAGCCGTGTCGCCGTCGAACGGTGGTTTGCCCTCGAGTAGCTCGAACAACACGCACCCAAGCGCATAGATGTCGGAACGGCCATCGACATTGGGATCCGCCGTGGCTTGCTCCGGACTCATGTACCACGGTGTGCCCACCGCCATGCCCACCGATGTCAGCCCTTCCGCACCCGAGCTGCTCACGGCGCGAGCGATACCGAAGTCGGCGACCACGGCGTGACCCTGCGAAATCAGAATGTTGCGGTGCGCGTAGTCCAATGCGCTGGCAACTTCCCTCGCAATGCGGAGCGCATCAGACACCGGTAGAGGTGCCCGCGCCGCAAGCTCCTTGAGGGACTCGCCCTTTACGTAGGGCATGACGTAGAACAACACCCCACTGGCATTGCCCGAGTCGTACACTGGCAAGATGTGCGGGTGTTGAAGTCGCGCCGCAACCTCAATTTCTCGATTAAATCGCTCCGTACCGATTGTGGCCGACAACTCCGGCCGCAAGGCCTTTATCGCCACTTCTCGTTTGTGTTTGGGGTCCCAGGCCAGGTAGACCGTGGCCATCCCCCCTTCTCCAATTTGCCGCTGCAACTCGTAACGGTCCGCCAAGGCGTCCCGGAGCTTGTCGAATGTCTCAGACATGGGTGGTAAAGATCACCAGACGTTACGGTATACGCGAGTTACCCAAATAGTCGGCCCAATGTTTCCGCCATTTCCAAGCAACTAGTATGTCGTTTGACAACGTCATTTGACTTTAAGTCATTCGACATGCTAATGTTAATTCAATTGGAGCCTCGGAAGGGCCACGTGACGAACCCCAAAAGTTTCTTGCCGCTCAACCCTCGGGAATTCCTTGTACTCTACGTCCTCGTGGACAACCCACGTTACGGATATGGGATAGTCCGGGCTGTTGACGAACAGTCTGATGGAGATGTTCGGCTGGATCCTGCCAATCTGTACCGCATCATCAAACGACTCATGCGAGATGGGCTGGTCGGTGGGGCCGGTACGGCACAATCGAATGAGAACGAACGACGCCGTTTCTACGAGATCACCGACCTGGGCCGCTCGGTGTTGGCGGCGGAAGCATCGCGACTCGATCGACTCATGGCCGGAGCGAGGTCTAAAAATTTGATTGCTCGGCGCCAACGTTCGTTATGACCGACCAAACGATTCCGGGTCTCGTACTTCACGAGCGGGTTTATCGGTTTTGTCTCTTTGTTCTCCCGCGATCGTTCCGGGCAGAATGTAGCGAGGAGATTCTCGAAACGTTCCGCGACGAATATCGGGATCGATTCTGGCGATCGGGACCGCGCGGGGCCCGCCGGTTTGCACGCAAAGCGGCGGTACAACTACTTGTTTGCGCGGTACGACTGCGGATGCCGTACAAGGCACGCATACAATCCCGCGCCACAACCAAGTCGTCGTTATTCTTCCTCAACACGATGCGAGACATCAGGGTCGCCATTCGGGGGTTTGTTCACAAGCCAGGATTTTTCTTCACCGCAACGATGACCATGGCGCTCGGTATTGGCGCGACAACCGCGGTGTTCTCCGTCGTAGATAAAGTGTTGCTCCGCCCCTTACCGTATCCTGAAGCGAACCGCTTGGTGTATTTCACGAACGCGAGTCATTCGGTTCCCGACTTCAAAGATTGGCGCGATCGAACAGATAGCTTTGAATCACTCGCGGGCTCACGTGTCATCAACTACGATCTACTCGCCGACGGCACGCCAAAACGTATTCGCACAGCGCTCGTCACGGCCGATTTCTTCAAACTCTTCGGAGCGCGTACGACAACAGGAATGTTCTTTGGCCACGACGACGTCAACACCGGTTCGCAACCAGTCGTTGTGAGCCATGCGCTGTGGCAAACACAGTGGGGTAGCGACCCGCAGCTCGTTGGGGCGAACCTCACGATCAATGGAGCGCCTGCGGTCGTCATTGGCATCATGGATCCCGGTTTCCAACTGCCCGAGATCATGGTGGGGGGCGCGATTGATGTGTGGATGCCACTGGATGAAACCGCTGCGGAGTACGACAACCGTGGCACATTCATACTACGTGTCACGGCCAAAATTCAATCGGGGCGCACGATAGAAGTCGCACAATCCGAGCTCAACGTTTTGGCGGAAGCTCTCGCCGCAGAGTACCCGGATCGGTACCGACGCCCCGACGGAACCGCGCGTGCGGAGACCATCGTGCCGTTGTTCGCGGCAATGACCTCGGAGGTGTCAAGCACACTTCGGATGTTGATGGGCGCCGTCGGTTTGATGCTGCTGATCGCCTGCGCAAATGTTGCCAACCTCTTCCTGGCGCGTGGAAACGACCGTCGTCGAGAGATCACGCTCCGTGTTGCCCTTGGAGCCGCGAGGGGTCGTATCGTCCGTCAATTGCTGGTTGAATCCGTTGTACTTTCGCTCGTTGGCGGCACACTCGGAGTCATGTTCGCGCTGGCGGGAGTCACAACCTTCGCGCGGTTATCGCCAGGGGGAGTGCCGCGTCTGGAAACCGTGAGTGTGGATGGACGCGTGCTGCTGTTTACACTGGCTATTTCCATTATGACCGGCGTTCTATTTGGCGTCGTCCCGGCCGTTCAGGGCGCCCGTTCGAACGCCAACGAGATTCTCAAAGAGGCAACCGGTCGTGCCACCGTTGGCCGAGGCGGGCAACGGGTGAGGGAGGGACTCGTGGTGGCCGAAATTGCCATGTCGTTGATATTGACCGCCGGCGCGGCCGTGTTGTTTCACAGCCTCGTGACGTCGCAACGGACGGACCCCGGTATCGCCCGAGAACACGTCATTACGGTGCCCCTCGCTTTGAACAGCCTCGAAGCTGAGGCTCGCGCAACATTCTCTAACGCATTGTTGGAAAGATTCGCCTCTCATCCAATCATCGAGGCAGTCGGCGCGGGCGTCACGGTACCCTTTGCAGTGTTGGGTGGGGGTCGTTGTTGTTGGTTCATGGATTTTAGCAGAGTCACAACACCGGATGCACTCGAGGCCGCCGTCGTGCATCCAATAACACCTGGTTACTTCACCGCACTCGGTGCCACGATCATGCGGGGGCGAGATTTCACCGACCGTGACCAATTCGTGGAGCCCATCCCCGCAATATTGAACGCTGCGTTCGCAAGGCGACTCTTTGGCGACGAGAACCCCATCGGTCGCGCGTTAGTGATGAACGGTTCGCAAGTAACGATCGTCGGGATTGTCAACGACATCCGTCATTGGGGACTGCAGGAACCCATTGAAAATGAAGCGTACTTCCCGTACGCCGGTGCTGGCGAGGGATTTTTCCGATACTATCTGGTGCTGCGAACCGATGCGCCACTGGAGGTCGCCAGCGATATTATCAGGTCGACCATCTGGTCGGTGAAACCCGATCTTCCGGTCGAGACCATTGCACCAATGGCCGAACGTGTCTCGCAGTCAATAGCAGATGCTCGATTCTATTCACTACTGCTGGCCGTGTTCGCTTCGGTTTCCTTGGTATTGGCGGCAGCCGGTATTTATGGCTCGATGCTTTACTCAGTCGGCCAACGCTATCGTGAGCTGGGAGTACGCCTCGCCGTTGGGGCACGACCACGAGACATCACCAGGCTCATTCTTGTACACGGATCAAAAATCACCGGAGTCGGGGTCGTCGTCGGGGTGGCTGGCGCATACGCTCTCGTGCAGATGTTGGAGCATCTCATCGTGGGTGTGAGCCCATCGGACATACGGACGATGAGCGCATCCGCGGTGTTACTTGCTCTGGTCGCCCTCGCCGCGTGTTGGATCCCCGCTCGTCGCGCGTCCACCACGGATCCGAATCAGATTCTCCGCTTCGAATAGCACCAGGGCGGGTGAGTTGGCCACCTTGCCCATGTGGGCAGCGTACCGTTTGAGCCACAGAGGACACAGAGCAAGACAAAGGCACGGAGGGCGCCCAGAAATGTTGGGCGACGCTTCCTTCTTGAAAGTTGAGTGTTGAGTGTCGAGTGTTGAGCTTTTCTTCCCTCTGTGTCCTCTGTGGCAAAAAGGGTTCGGCCGCACCTCAAAGATTGGCGCAACGCGCCGCCACGGCGTATAGTCTCGGTCAGTTCAAACCTACCCACGGCACACAACCCATTGATGACCATGACGAAAAAGGACTGGCAGCCGCCCTCAAGCTCGTATCTGGTTCCCTTCGACGGCACATTCCGAATTTCGGAAAGCCCGACCGCACCGCCACCGGATAGCCCCTCGAAAAAGAAGGGACGCAAGATTCTCAAAGGGATCGTGGACGAACTCCGCGATCTGCAAGAAATCCTGTACGCGCATGATCACCACGCCGTGCTACTCATCTTTCAGGCGATGGATGCCGCCGGAAAAGATGGTACGATCCGAGCCGTCATGTCCGGTGTCAACCCGGCCGGTTGTCAGGTGTTTTCCTTCAAGAAGCCATCGACAAACGAGATTGACCACGACTTTCTGTGGAGAACATCGCTGGCGTCACCGGAACGCGGACGTATTGGG
>JAZDDD010000537.1:0-4020 GCA_036679545.1 Gemmatimonadota bacterium
GGCTCAGTGGTTATGGATTCGTCACGGACGTGGAATCGGCGTTGAGCGCATCGTCGTGCAATTCATTTCTCCCGGTGAGACCGACACGATCTTGGCAGAACACCAATTTAGCCGATCCGAACTGGGTCGCCGAGGAACGCCGAAGAACCTTCCGTTTCCAACGTAATCAATCCAAGAATGACGAGGCGTTCGACGAGCGCCTTACGCCCAGCGAGATGGCGTCTGGGCGATCATCCAGGACCATGTGACGTACGGAGATCCGGAGGCCTGAACGGCGTTTTGGCGAACCGGGGGAACACCCGGGGCGAGTTCTGGACGTGAGGTTTGTGCGGGATACCACCAAACCACGTTGTGTTATGATATGGTTGGCCAAGACACCTTGATTGACGGGAGGAAAACGAGGAAAGCATGGACAAAAAGACGATGGTCGATCATCTCAACGAGGATCTCGCGGGCGAGTTCAGCGCAATAATCCAATACATCACCTACGCAGCCAAAGCCACTGGGCCGTACCGTCCACAGCTGGTTCAGTTTTATCTTACTGAAGTAGCCGACGAGCAGGCCCACGCGCAATTTCTCGCCAACAAGATCGCCGCGCTTGGCGGTGAGCCAACGACGCGTGCCCGCGACGTGCCGGCGGCGAGAACCAACCGGGAGATGCTTGAAGCCGTGCTCGCGGCCGAGCGGAAGGCCGTGTCAGACTACACAGCTCGAGCCGTCGAAGCCGACCAGCTGGGAGACAAGGGACTGGCGGTGCAGTTGGAGGACATGGTGCGCGACGAGAGTAATCACTCCGAGGAGACCGAGCGGATGCTGCAGGACTGGCCGCTTTGAACGCAACTTGAAACAAGAGGGTAAGGGATTAGCGTGCGACTATCCGACACAACACAGGTCGATGCGTACGGCGCCACGGATGTTGGCCTGATACGTCAGAATAACCAGGATCAGTTCCTGGTCGCCGAACTCCACAAGGTCATCGAAATACCTCACACCAGTCTCCCAACGAAACATCGACAGCGTTTAGATAGTGGAGCCCGAGCGCTAATGCTCCTGGTCGCCGATGGCGTAGGTGGGGGACGAGGTGGCGAAGAGGCCAGCTCGGTCACGCTCGATGCGGTCCTGCAGTACGTAACCAACTCGATGCGCTGTTTTTACAAGCTGGACAGCGAGGTGCAGGAGGAGTTGATGTCCGAATTGGCACGGATCGTATCGGCGTCCGACGCCACGGTCCGGTCCGAGGGAACGAGAATCGATAAGCCCAACATGGCCACGACCCTCACAATGGCACACGTATTGTGGCCGCGGGCTTACGTTGTACAAATTGGGGATTCTCGTTGCTACCATATCCGTGGTTCGAGCATGGCACAAATCACCAAGGATCAAACGGTCGCCGAGGATCTCATAGCACGGGGAGTGCTTGATCGCGAGCACGCCGAGAAATCGCCGTTCAAGGATGTCCTGTCGCAGGCGATCGGTGCCGGCGATTCCGAATTGACGGCCGAGATCTCCACGGTTGAGCTGGAACCCGGGGATTCCCTGTTGCTGTGCACCGATGGACTCACAAAACACGTGTCGGATGAGGAAATTGTGAGTCGGTTCGAGGGGCCGTCCGAAGCCCCGGCCATCACGAAGGGCTTGATCCACGACGCGCTGGACGACGGTGGGTCTGACAACGTCACGGTCGTTGTTGCACGATTCCAGTCCTAGTCCTTCCTTCATTCTATCGCAATAAACCGTTGGGATATTCACTTCGCTGAACAAACAAATGAAAGACAAGAAACGCGACGGGTTCATCAAGGATCGAGCCCTCAGACCCGAGAGTCTGATGATGTCTTACGGATACGATCCCTTTCTGTCCGAGGGGGCTGTCAAGCCGCCGATCTTCCAAACATCGACATTCGCCTTCGAAAGCGCGGAGGCGGGCAAAGCGTTTTTCGAGGTGGCATACGGCCTTCGTGAAAAGGAACCATCGGAAGAGATGGGGTTGATTTACTCCCGCCTCAACAACCCGGACCTCGAGGTGTTAGAACACCGACTCGCGCTCTGGGATGGGGCCGAACATGCCGCGGTATTTGAGAGCGGCATGGCAGCGATCACGACGAGCCTCTTTACGTACGTCCGCCCTGGCGATGTGATCGTGCACTCCGAACCGATCTATGGCGGATCCGACCATTTCCTCAAACACATCTTGCCAGAGTTTGGTGTAGAACCCGTCTCGTTCACCGCTGGGCGACCAATGGATGAAATTGCAGCCGAGTTACGGGCAAAGATCGCCGGGAGACAAGTAGGTGCGGCACTGCTGGAGACTCCGGCCAACCCAACAAACGCCCTTGTCGATATCGAAGCTGCCGCCAACATCATCCGTTCAGCCTCTGGCGGCGAACGCAAACCGATCGTGATGGTCGATAACACGTTTCTCGGTCCGTTGTGGCAACACCCGTTGAAACACGGCGCGGACTTGGTCCTCTACTCCGCAACCAAGTTCATCGGAGGACACAGCGATGTGATCGCCGGTGCGGCATTGGGATCCAACGAAGTCATGCAGCCGATCCGCGCATTCCGCACGTTCATGGGGACGATGGCGGGACCGTGGACCGGCTGGTTGTTGATGCGTAGCCTGGAGACACTCAAGATGCGCATGACATCCCAGATGAAAAACGCGCGTTACGTCGCCGACTTCCTCGGCGATCATCCCAAAGTGAACGCCGTCCAATACCTTGGCTTGCTCACCGAAGAACATCCGATGTTTTCGCTTTACCGAAAACAGTGCATGTCGCCCGGATCCATGGTGTCGTTCGAAGTCCGTGGCGGAGAAGCCGAATCGTTCAAGTTCTTGAATGCACTTCAGCTCTTCAAGTTGGCCGTGAGTCTGGGTGGAACCGAAAGTCTTGCCGAACACCCAGCCTCGATGACGCACTCTGACATTCCACCCGACGAGCAGTTACGAATGGGCATCACGCCTGGAATGATCAGACTCTCTATTGGCGTAGAACACTTCGAAGACATTATCGCCGACGTCGAGCAAGCGCTGGAGCACGTTTAACGCCGCAACAACAAGGATCGACTCAAGCTCCAGACGTATGCCGCGACGGCTTGGATGTCTTCGGACGAAAGACTAGATCCTCCCCGAGGAGGCATCGCCGCACCAAAAACATTGCGGGCTGAATCGGCCGGGACACCACTGATAATCCTGCGAACGATCGCTTCGTACGAACCGTCAATGTGCCACCATTCATCATCGGTGAGGTTGGGTCCGACACCGCGGGCACCCTTTGCATCCTCACCGTGACAGGCCCAACAATTGCCTGAGCCCTCGAACAGCTGACGGCCCCGTTCGATGGTGCTCGGCGTGACGTTGGGTGGCAACGAGTCCACCTGCCCGGCGGCGGCGGTCGTCATCGAAATGACCGCCGTAGCGCCGAGCAGGTTTCCAAGGAAGCCGACAGACATGAGCGTGTGTTTGATCATCGTGTTCATCGGCTCATGCTTGTCAAAAAGTCTCGGTTACGGTCCGCCGAGTTCTGCCGTAAACAGATAGTCGTTGGCGCGTTTTGCCAAATGACAGTTCTGACACCCCGGCAACCGTCCCTCCAACGGCATGCTCATCCCGTTCATTTCCATTTTATCAAGGTTGCCATCCGGCAAGTGCTTGGAGAAGAACCAGTCGTTGTGTTCTCCGTTGTAACCGGTGCGTTTGTACATCGTGGTAACGGCGGCGAGTGTTCGGTCTGGCATATGATTCTGTTTGACGATGATTGCGCCATTGGGCATCTCGTCTGCACCGCTTTGGATCGCGCGCAAAGCGATGTCATTCACGTACGTGGTCAACAACATCCCGTGGGGTTGGTTCCCCTGATACATCTGTTCCGTGCCAGGCCACAAGTCCCAGTTCTCGGAATAATGCTCCTCCTGCAGGTGAGCCCAGATTGCAGCGCCCGTCGTGTCAGGCTCGGCGCGAGTCGATACAGCATCGACTCGAATGGAGGATGCGTATACCGTGGAACCTACCAGGGCGGCAAT
>JAZDDD010000538.1:0-2856 GCA_036679545.1 Gemmatimonadota bacterium
GGAAGGAAGCGTCCGACGGTCGGGTTCGCGTGTGCGGATCACCGCACAACTCATCTCTGTTGCCGGTGGGCACAACGTGTGGTCAGAACGTTACGACCGGGAGCTTGACGACGTCTTTGCGATCCAAGACGAGATCGCCACAACCATCGCGGACCGGCTGAAGGTTGCATTGACCAGCTCCGTGGACATCCCTGCCGTGAAGCGTCCAACCGAAGACATCGATGCCTATCAACTCTACCTCAGAGGACGTTACCTGTGGAATCGGCGCACCGAAGAGGGCTTGTGCGCCTCAATCGAGCACTTTGACAAAGCTATTGAGCGTGACCCCAACTTCGCCTTGGCCTACGCGGGCAAGGCCGACGCCTATCTCCTGCTCGGGTCGTACATGTTCCTCCCGCGAGACGAGTCTTACCAAAAGGCAAAAGCGGCGGCGGAGAAGGCGTTGGAACTCGACGAGTCCCTGGCCGAAGCACACACATCTTTCGGTCAGTCACTGAGGGGAGAGTTGGATTGGTCTGGGGAAGAAAACGCGTACCGACGGGCTATCGCCCTCAATCCAAACTACGCGACAGTGCATCAATGGTACGGTGGTCTACTCGGTGTGCTCGGCCGGTTGGACGAGGCATTGACGGAACTCCGTGCCGCGGAAAAACTGGACCCACTGTCTCACGCTATCAGCAATACCGTCGCGTCCGTCCTACTGCAAGCACGCCGATGGGACGAAGCGCTCGAACAGACACAACGCACACTCGAGTTGGCACCCGACTTCCTAAGTGCCCGAGCCCTGTCTGCCCATATCAACGCGCATCTCGGAAACCGAGAAGAAGCGCTAAGCGACCTCGAGCGTCTCTTGGCCCTGCGCTCCGATCATCCATATATGCTCACGCACCGCGCGATGATTCACGCAGCACTCGGAGAAGTAGATGTGGCGCGTTCGTATCTCGAAGAGGCCAAAGCCGACCCAAACACAGATCTCGGTTTTGTGAGCCTCGTGTTGGCCTCCCTCGGCGAACACGATGAAGCATTCGAGTATCTCGATCGTGCCAAGGAGAAGGATGGGCTGACCACGTTAAGCCTCATGAAAGGGCACCCAGCCTTCGATTCCATTCGCTCCGATCCACGGTTTCGGAAACTGCTACGCGAGATGGGTTTACCCGAAGACAGTTAATCTATCCGCAACACGGTCGTCAACCCGATCTTTGACGCACGATGCGCTGGAAGCCAACACGCGACAAACGAAACCGCCAAGAGAACACCAGCGGTAAGCCAAAGGGTCGGCATGTCTGCCGCCCGTACGCCGTACAACACTTGCTCGACCACACGCCCCGCCGCCAACGACATCAGCAGCCCGATGACAAGGCCAATACACGCGAGCACCATGCCTTGCCGCACCACCTCACGCACCACGTGGGTACGGGGCGCACCAAGCGCCATCCGCACGCCGATTTCTTTTTCGCGCAATCCAACCGCGTACGAGATGACACCATACAAGCCAATCACCGCCATGGCCAACGCCACCGACGCAAACACTCCAATGACGACGAGGAGAAATCTGCTCGACGACCTGGCGGCGGCGACCATGTCGGTCAGCGGACGGACGTTGTACACCGGAGTGGCAACATCCAACGCGGCGACGACGTCCGGGACCATCGCGGCAAGCCCCTCAGCATCCGAGCCCGTCCTCACCACTATCGACACATCGCGCGATGCCTCATGCCGGTATGGTACATAGATAGTGCCGCGGCTTTCCAACCGTAGATCCGTATACCGAATGCTCTCAACCACGCCAACGACTTGTGCGCGCACATACTCACCATCCAACGGGAACCCAATGATGTGGTCAAGGGCATCGCCGGTCGGTGCAATCCTCCGGGCCATCACTTCATCCACGATGGTCACGCGGATGTTTTGATCGTCGTCGGACCGGTTGAACAGACGGCCAGCCACCAAAGTCGTTGACATGGTGTCGAAATAGCCCGCCGAAATCATCAGGAAATTCGCGTCACCCTCCGAACGCTGTTCGCCACCAACATCAAGCTCGTATTGGTTGGTCCAGATACGCCCGTCCAACGGCAGGCGACTGACCAAGCTGGCGTTTGCAACACCCGGTAGCGCTTCCAATTCTGCAATGAGCTGCCTAACGAATTGCGTCCGAGCGGCTGGCCCATCGTGACGGTCCGGGTTACGCAACGTGATGTCGAATGAGACGACATTCTCAGCGACAAATCCGGGATCTACCTTCTGAAGGTTCCGGAAACTCTTGACCAAGAGTCCAGCGACGATCACAAGCGCCATGGACGCTGCTACTTCCGCGACGACCAAACCGGCTCGCACACGTGTTCGTCCCTGGGACGCAATCGACGACGCGTGTCCCACGGATAGTGATCGGCCGCCCAGCGAAATCGTGGCAAGCACCGGAAAAAATCCGAATATCAATGCGGTAGAAACGCTCGCGCCCAGCGCGAAAAGAACCACGACGGAACGCTCGCGCCCAGCGCGAAAAGAACCACGACGGTGTTCAGAGCGACACGTTCGGCAAGTGGCACGACAGACGGCTGGAGCGTCAGGAGAACGTTCATCCCCCCACGCGCCAATACCAATCCAATCGCTCCACCCACGAAAGCGATGAGTAGACTCTCCATAACAGCGGGTCGAGCAATGCGACCGTTGGTCGCTCCCAACGCGACGCGAGTGACGAATTCCCGCCGGCGGCGCACCACACGAGTCAGCATCAAGTTCGCGACGTTGATACAAGCGATAAGAAGGACGGTTGCCACCGCAGCCGATAACACGAACAGGGCTCCACGCGCAGTCCCGACGACATCGGAGTGCATCGGAACAACATCGACGCGGGCC
>JAZDDD010000539.1:0-3436 GCA_036679545.1 Gemmatimonadota bacterium
GGTTCCCTTGAGCTTAGGTTGAGCCACGGTTTTTAGAAAGTAGTGTACAACCTCGATGCCGCGAATGCTCGCTTGGCCGGGAATATGATCAAGGCCCGAGGGACTAACGGTGTGTCCCTCGCTTACGCTTCGGGGTAGTAGAGTCGAGATGTGGCGCGGTGGTTTAGGTGTAGCCTATCTGTTGCCGGCTCTTTCGTTTGCCGGTGCCTCACTAGCGACACCATGCTCCGTTTCCACATCCCGCTCATCAAACCGGACATGCGGATTTCCCGCATCCGGCTTTCGGACAAGGAACTCACACTTTCGCCCACGGAAAACTGCGTGTGTTGTCACGGAGTCGAGTTAGACCCAACTCCTTGTACAGGTAAGCGTCTGGGAAACGTGACGTTCCCTGACTCGGTACTTTGTGCTTCGCACACAACCACTTGCGGAGCCGATAGCAGGCGTGGCTGTCCACGGCTGCGTAGGACTTACTCACTGGACCGAGACAAAAGTAGTTCGACCAACCCGAAAGCTTGCGGTTGATCTGACCCACGATGATCTCCACGTCCAGTAGCGTACGTCGGCGGCTGGTTAATTCGCTGATCTCCTGGCAAAGGCGTTGTACCTTCTTTGGAGAAGGGCGCGTGCCCAAGTAGGCTCGGCCCGTTTTCGGCGAGTAACAGCGGCCAATCTGGTAACCCAAAAACTCAAACGATTCGTCTGGCAATCGGCAGAGGCGTGTCTTCGATTCGTTCACCGTGAGTTTCAACCGACGCATCATGTCTCGCATCACCGACATGGCCTCATCGGCCGTGCCGCGACAACAGATCACAAAGTCGTCCGCATAGTTCACGATTTGGGCTCGAAGACGTTGCTGGTGACCCAGCACTTTCCAACCGAGGATAAACCGGCGCATGTAGAGATTCGATAACAGTGGCGAGATCGGGGCGCCTTGTGGGCAGCCGCGGTGCTCGTCTTTGTTCCGGGTCGTTCGATGGTGACGGCCACGATCGTCGATCTCTTCCACCGGCGCCTCCAGCCACATCTTGATCAGTCGTAAAACGTGACGATCACTGATGCGGCGTGACGCCGATTTCATGAGTTCGGCGTGTGGGATCGTATCGAAATAGCCGGACAAATCTGCGTCGATCACTTCCGTGTGCCCGGTGTTGATCAGCGAGTGGACTTGGCGAACCGCATCCAATGCACTGTGTCCCGGTCGGTAGGCGTGTTGTTCTGGCTGCAGGTCAGCCTCGAAGATTGGCTCCAAGACTAACACCGCCGCCATCTGTAACACACGATCTTTGATCGTAGGGATACCCAACGGTCTCTGTTTGCCATCCGGTTTGGGAATGTAAACTCGCCGCACCGGACTCGGGCGATACGTTTTCGTTCTGAGTTCTTCCGCTAGTTCACCCAACCACTTTCTGACGCCATATGCTTCAGTGTCCTTGAACGTCTGACCATCGACACCCGCCGCGCCTTTGTTGACCAAACAGCGTCGGTAGGCGACCCATAGCACATCGTCTCGGTACACTTTGTCGTATAGCGCATAGAAGCGAAAGTCAGGCGATTCCTTCGCTTTGGCATGCAACGTGTCCTGCAGTTTCTGAACCTTAGGTAGAGTTAGTAGGCTCACGCCAATCTCCCGGCTCTCAGGCCGCTTCGCACGTTGACCTTGAACTAAGGCCCCTTGGCTCCACCGGAGTTACCCGGTTTCATCGCTACTACGGGCCTCTCCGCCACCAACAACGGCCAAGCCTGCTCCTCACGGAGGTCTTGTTGAGAGTCACGCGCTCTCACCGCTGCGGCTTCCCGTGTTACGGTCGGTTTCCGTTTGTACGCATGCTGGCGTCACTACCCCGGCAGGACGAGCTGGATGCTGTCGCTCGTTAGGTCCAACTCGCAACGGCCTTCCCCGTTATTCAAGCGGGTCGGCTCCTGCATTACCCTTTTCGAGGCTTGCTCAACGTTCACTCACGTTCCGGCCTGCGTACTCGCCGAGTCACCCAAGGCGACCCTCTACATCGAAGTGCTTTCAATGGTAAAATCCCTTTCCATTGCTCCGATTGCTACCGGCTGGAGCGACCAGGTGCCGGGTGGGATTCGCACCCACTGAAAACCGCCGTCTTTTCACGGCGCACTGAATAATCCGGGTTAGGATCGTTGCCGCAGCCAATACTCGCGGAACGACCGCAAACGCGGCAGTGATTCTCGATCCTTTTGCCGCCCAAGTGCGACGTGATCGAGAAATTCCTCCAGGACGCTGACGTCGCGCTCAGCTTCTTCGGCAACCGGAAAAACGAGTTCTCCCGTGAACTGGCGACACGCGCTCACCAGTTCCTCGAGGTTTTCCTTGCGCGCAAGGCCTCGCTCGCCACGCTCACGAGCGTGAAATTCCAGCAAGCCGCTGCCTTCGATCACATGATCGGCGAGCTCGTGCAGGGACATCTGGGAACTTGCCGCGGCGAGATCGTCGATGAGCTGAGTAAACCCGGCAACTTTACCGGCCACCCGTCCGGAGAAACTGCCATCCGTGAGCCCCTGCCGGCACGCCTGCCACATCGATACTTCTCGTGCTCTGGCTTGTTGCCGAATCGCTTCGACCGTTTTATCACCGATACCACGCGTCGGGGTATTGATGACCCGTTCAAAAGCAGGATCCGAATTACGTTCGTGCATCAAGCGCATGTACGACAGTGCATTTTTGATCTCGGCACGTTCGAAGAAGCGCTGACCCCCGTAGATCCGATAGGGAATCTGCGCCCGCAACAGTGCCTCTTCCAGTACCCGGGACTGGGCGTTGGAACGGTAGAGCACGGCCACATCGTCCGGACTGCCGCCGGTGTTTATCCACTCGTGTGCACGATCCGTGATGAAGCGAGCTTCGTCGATATCGTTGTAACCGGAGTAGACGCGGATCGGATCTCCCTGTGGCCCATCCGTCCACAACTCTTTGCCGATGCGGTCCGCGTTGTGCTGGATCAGGCCGTTAGCCGCTTGCAGGATCGTCGCGGTGGAACGGTAGTTCTGTTCGAGCCGGATCGTCCGCACAGGGGAGAAGTCGCTGGAGAATCGGTGGATGTTTTCGATCTTCGCACCCCGCCAGCCGTAGATTGACTGATCGTCATCACCGACCGCCATGATGTGCGACTGCTGACCGGCGAGTACTCTGAGCCAGGCATATTGAATCGTGTTCGTATCCTGAAATTCATCCACCAGGATGTGCTCGAATCTGGCCTGATAATGACCGAGCAGTTCCGGCCGCTGGAGCCAGATCTCGTGGCTGCGCAGCAGCAACTCCGCGAAATCCACCAGACCACCCTGCTGGCACACGACTTCGTAGCGCTCGTAGACCTTTTTGTGGGTGATCTGGAACAGATCATCGTTGGTGGCGACTTCCCGCGCCCGGCGACCCTCGTCCTTCTGGCCGTTGATGAACCAGACCGCCTGG
>JAZDDD010000054.1:0-4146 GCA_036679545.1 Gemmatimonadota bacterium
TCGCCGGTATAGAACGTGAGCCCGCTGGGCGCGATCGAAGGATCCCAATAGTGAATTGGCTGTTCCATTCCTTCGAGGGCCGTTCCCACACCAATTGAACGGCCCGAGTAGTCCTTGCCGTACGTGATGATGGGCCATCCGTAGTTCAATCCTGGTTGAGGTGTGTTTACTTCGTCTCCGCCCCTTGCTCCATGTTCGATTGTCCACAGTTGACCGGTTTCAGGATGGAGTGCTGCGCCCTGGAGGTTGCGATGCCCGTACGACCATATTTCCGGTCTTACGTTCTCGGCATCCGGGAAAGGATTATCGTCTGGTACGGCGCCGTCGGAGGTTATGTGGATCACCTTCCCCATGTGTCGGCTGAGGTCTTGTGAGTCGTTGCGCCCGCCACGTTCGCCGGTGGTAACGAAGAGTGTACCGTCGTTCGCGAACACCAAGCGGGAGCCAAAGTGCACACGCGAGCGAACTTTAGGTTCTTGGCGAAAGATGACGTGTACGTCTTCCAACGATGTCTCCGACAATACTGCTCGTGCTACGGCGGTGCCCGCGTTACCATCGCTTCCCGGTTCGGCGTACGCAATGAAAATCTGACGAGAGAACGCGAAGTCCGGCGACAAAGCCACGTCAAGCAGGCCACCCTGACCTTTTGCCCACACCTCCGGCACGCCGGCGATAGGTTGTGATACCACGCCGTCCAGCGACACGACCCGTAGGCGGCCCGGGCGTTCTGTCACGAGGACACGTCCGTCGGGTAGGAAGGCCATACCCCAGGGATGTTCCAGTCCCGTAGCCACAGTTGTCACACTGACCGATCCGTCTTCTGTCAGAAACGATCGCGTGATGAGATTGTTCTTGGCACACCCGCCAATGACAAACACCATCGCGGTGATCGCTGCGAGTGTTTTGCGATTCATGACGTACTCGCTTGGAGTGTTAACGTCCGGGGTTGAACACCGGGCGGAACAGTTGGTCCACGGGATTCTCCCAACCTCTTTTTGACTCAGCCACCGCTTGAATAACGTCTTCGATTAGCATTGCGTTGTCGAATACGACTCCGTCTTTGATTGTCCAGCGCACACCGCCGCGTCGTGCGATCTTGCCGTCATCGTCCATGTCTAGTGCGCCAAAAGCATACAAGAAGCGAAGGTTTGCTAGCGGGTTCCCAGCGACAATTGCCAGATCAGCTTTATAACCTGTTTGGATGTACCCAAGGTCCGGCTGCCTGAGAGTCAACGCGCTGTTGTACGTCGCTGAGCGGATTACTTCGAGCGGGTCAAGTCCAGCCTCGCGCATGAGCTGTAGCTCTCGGACGTTGGCGATCCCACTTGTGTTCCAGAGGTACGGGTCGTCAACGGCGTACGAGAGGTGGCCTCCGCGTTTGTTGAATTCATAGATCAACTTTTGCCATTTCCGATATGTAACGGCCCAGATTTGCTCGTCCGTAGACGTCCAGTCCCAATGATGTGACGCATGGTTGGCGGGATTCGCATAGTACCATTCGATCAATTGGCGATGGGTAAATTGTTGGTGCCATGGTAGTCCCATAGCCCGGTTGATGTCCCGATTGGATTCGTATGCGCTCATCGTGGGCACCAAAGAAACCCCCGATTTGACCAAACGATCGACGACATCGCCGAACAAAACATCGTTGGGTGCGTTTTGCCAGACGGTCCCGGCATATCGAAAACGGTGCGCCTCGTTCATGTAGTTGTAGTCAGGGGGGAAGCTCTGCACGGTTCCGAGTGCTGCTTCGGCGAATCCGTAGTGGTGTTCGATCATCGTGACGCCTAGCTCCGCCGCCGTCACGGCGTTTACGATGGAGAGGTCCGAAGGTGGCAAATGCACCGTCGTGATCCCCCCGGCGTCGAACACCGCACTCGCGACGGCACCGAATAGATCGGCGTTCCATGCGAGGCTCCCCACCCTGATAACGTGCGCACCGTTCCCGATCAATTCTTGTGCAAACCTCGTCACGTTCGACAGGTCGTGCCATGGGCGGATGACGTCCAGTGGCGGCGCGTGTCCAGGATCACGGGAGCGGGGAGGACCCCAGTCGCGAATCGGGAACATGCGGGGCGCGGTGATCTCGTTAGCGTTGGACAACCGTTGTTGCTCCAATGCGTTTTCCCACCCCCGTCCCGATCCGTTGACCATGGTCGTGACGCCATGTGCCAGTTTGAGATTGTATACGTATTGAAGTGGTAGTTCGGGCCCTCTGATATGTGTGTGCAAGTCAATAAGACCTGGCATCACGTACATCCCGGTCGCATCGATCACTCGGTCAGCCACACGCGCTGGCTGTGCCGCGGGGCGACCGGTCACACCGTTGTACGAAATAATCTGTACAATTGTGTTTTGCTCGATGATGATGTCCGCGGGCCCATAGGCGGGTCCTCCGTGTCCGGGAATCACCATCGCGTTTTGGATGACCAGTTGGCCGTACGGTCCTTCCCGCGCGGTGTCTGATAGCGTCTGCGCCGCGGCGCCGGAGATTCTATCGGTCAACGCGAGCAATGCGACTGCAATGACCAGGTGAATAACCTTCCCTTGTCGTCGTATCATGTTGTCAACTAGTTGGTTGTGTCTTCGGCGATGCCGTCGTCTGTCGTGACGCGATCTTCTGCACCGTGATTCTTCACGTACATGTCCAACCAAGCCGTCCAACGTCCCCAGAGGTCAAGCAATGTTTCCGAGGTTGCTGGTCCGTGGTCTTCATACGGGTACACGTAGAGCGATGACGTCTTGCCCAACGATTCGAGCGCCTCAAACAGACGCCACGAGTTTATTGGGAAAGTCCCCACGTTTTGGTCATCCTCGCCGTGGTACATGAGCAATGCGCCATTCACATTGTTGGCGAAGAAAAGTGGAGACATCGAGAAGTAAGTATCTTTCGACTGCCACAATGTCCGTCGCTCGCTCTGGAACGAAAACGGTGTAAGGGTCCGGTTGTAATTACCGTCCCCGGCAATACCGGCTTTGAAAAATGGCGTGTGCGCCATGGCGTTCACGGTACTGAATGCTCCGTAACTGTGGCCACCAACGCCTAGGCGATCACGGTCGATGATTCCCTCTTTATCCAGGAAATCAATGGTCGCTGCGATGTTGTTCCGAAGGTCGTGCACGTAGTTGTCGTTCATCCGGCCCTCCTCGCCCACGATGGGTGCATCGGGTTGAATGACGGCGTAACCGCGACGCACGAGGATTTCCATCGAACGTGAGCCTACGTTTGGGAACCGATTCTTGTTATACGTCTCTCGTGACTCATCGTAGTCTTCCTGGTCTGTGTATTCGCGGGGATAGAACCAGAGCATACCTGGTAACCGCTCGCCTGGTTGCCAACTCTCGGGCACTGTCACGTTCAACGCCAGTTTAAATCCGTCCACTCTTTGTACTTCATAACGGAATCGCTGGGCACGTGTAATATCGGGTGTGTAATCGGTGTTTTGTGTCAGTTGACGGAGTTGTCCCGATGCGACGTCGCGAATGTATGAGTCAGGTTGGTCCGTTCGGCTTTCCCGAGTGACCAAAAGCCGTGTTGCATCGTCGTCCAGAACCTGAAGCAGTCGCTCATAAACGTTGTTGTTCTCGCTCTCGTAGATCCGGTTCTTCTCACCCGTACGAATCTCAACGCGGTCGATGTAGGACTGTGGCCCATCCTGCATTGGATTATCGTGGAACTCTGTGCCGGACAGGAATACGTGGTTTCCGTCTGACGACATCTGAATAACGGATGTTCCGTTCGCCAGATCTTTTGTTCGAAGCGCGGGATAACGGCTACTGAAACGGCCGAATCTACTCCGACCACCGGGACCGCGATAAATGGTGTGCCGCGTGGACGGATCGCTTGCAAACACGGCATATTCGTGCTTGTTTTCGCCACGCCGCGTTGTTAAGAATAGAATCTGCCCATCGTGCGAGTAGCGGATGTTGTTGAGTTGGCCGCTCGCTTCGTAAACGGATGTCATTGATGACGAGTCAAACGGTGGTAGCCACTGCATGACATGGTCCTTCCGTTGCGACCCACGTTCACCCTCTTCCTGTTCCTCTTCAACGTTGGTGTCACCTTCTGGACGCGGATCTCGCTTGAGGAAACTCAGTCCTTGTCCGTCGGGTCGCCATGAGAAGCTTCGTGGATCGGGATCGCTA
>JAZDDD010000540.1:0-3261 GCA_036679545.1 Gemmatimonadota bacterium
CACATTGGCAGACTTTTCTCTGTCCACCGGCACCAATGCCGTACAATTTGTGCTGGTGGCACCGGAGGCGGGCTCGGTATCTTTAGTCGGCGACTTCAACGATTGGAATGTTGCCACCACTCGACTGGTGCGTGAGGAGGGTGGGGGAGTGTGGGCCGTGACGGTGCCGTTGGCACCGGGACGATACCGGTATTCGTTTCTGGTAGATGGGAACACGTGGCTACGTGATCCTCAGGCTGCGAGAACGGTAGAAGATGAGTTCGGACGACCAAATTCCGTGCTCACGATTGGAGGAGCATGAGGAGATTGTTGGGCCTAGTGGCACTGTTGGCGGCTATGCCGGTTGTGGCCGCTCATGCGCAGGAACAGCGTCTTGCGGGAAGAATCTCAGACGATGCCCGCGTAGAGATTGACATGGTCTTGGACTCGGCGCGTGGGGAAGGATTGCCGGTTGAGCCCCTGGTCGATCGTGCGTTGGAAGGCGCTGCAAAAGGTGCCGGTGCTGATTTGATTGTGCGCGCCGTGCGGCGACTGCGTGAGGAGCTTCGTATTGCCCGGGCCGCGTTTGGGGACGATGCGGCCCACCCGGAAGTCACGGCAGGCGCCAGTGCATTGCGGGCCGGCGCCACACAAGCCGATCTCGTCAGACTCCGCGAAATACGGCAGGTGGGGCGGATGACGGTACCCGCCGCCGTGCTTGCAGACCTGATCGCGGCCGGTGTACCGAGTGACACAGCTATTGCCGCAGTGATGGTGTTGGCAGGAGATTTGGCGGATGCTCAGTACTTGGCCTTCCGCCGAAATGTCGAACAGGATATCGCCTTGGGCGCGTCGCCGTCATCCGCGCTTAGCGTGCGGCTGTCTGTCTTCTCGGCGGCGGAGGACAATCTTAGTCCGAACGGCGTCCCCGGAACGGCAAGTCCCCCACCGAGAAAGAGAAAGCCATAGTGCCACCGCCCGTGTGACGAGCCGTGTCGGCAGCGCGGCCGTATTCGTGACGTTTCTCATATGTCAGGTCGGGTCTCAACTGGGTGCGCAGACGGTTGGGACCTTAGATCTTGGTACGTCCATCGTCGAGTACGATGGTTTTTTATTATCCGGTGCGGCTGTAGCCGCTCCCGCCATTCACTACGACGGTGATCGAGCGACTGCCGGCGCGCAGGCATCGTGGGTGATCTTCGAAAGCGGAAACGAGATCCTGCAGTTTACCGCAGCGGGCGCATGGCTCACGAACCCGTGGGGACGTTGGCGCGCGGAGTTTTCCGGCTCAGTTGGCGCGGGAAAGTACGAGGGAGAGACGGGGTACGGTCACTTGCTCGCCAGATCACGCGTACACTACTCGGGTGTCCGCGCCGGTGCCTGGTTCGGAATCGGTACCGGCCAATCATTCGGTGATTTTAACGCAACACCGGTTGAGCTGTCATTTGGATCGTGGACCGTTCAAGATCGCGTGGCGTTGGCGGGTTCCATCACAGCGACGGAACTGTCAGGCGCCGGTTACGTGGACATGATCGGTGCGGCCCGTTGGACGTCTGGAATTGTGCAACTCGACTTTCAGGCCGGTCTGCGTCCTGTGAGCGATGTTGGTGGGAAAGGTGCGTACGGAGAGGTTGCGGCTCTCATTTCGTTCAACAACAAAATCGCGATGACCCTCAGCGCCGGTCGTTATCAATCCGACCCAGCCCGCGGTGTACTCGGCGCAAAGTATTTCAACATCGGAGTGCGTATGAACCTCTTCGGCACGCGCACCCGAGACATCCCCACGATTAACCGCGCAATGTTGCGCGCCGCCAGTGCCCTGATCGCAACTGCCCACGTCAGCCCAGCGAACCTCGAAATAACCGGATCGTCAAGAAGCATTGTACTGCGGGTAACCGCACCCGCCGCATCGGTCGAACTCATGGGCGATTTCACCGACTGGCAACCGGTACGTATGAACAAAATCAATGACACCACCTGGGAGCTTACGATGCCCATCCCATCCGGCATTCACCGACTCAACATCCGCATCGACGGAGCCGAATGGCTTGTCCCCACCGGAACCCGCCGCGTGGAAACCGATTTCGGCGCCCCCGTGGGTATCGTCGTCATCCCCTGAGGCCCAGAGGCCCCCAACACATACGTGCCGGAAGCCCCGTGGGGACAAGGGACAGCGGGCAGCGGGTAGCGGGTAGCCCTTTCTTACCTAGCGATCTCCCCACGATTCGCCAAATTAAAAGCACACCCGAACCAATCCAGGTAAACCATGTCCCGTCTCACCCAACGCGTCACCGCCGTGTGGACTACCGTTAAATGCCCGCGTTGTGGCTCCAAGATTGACCCTGATACGCTGTCGACGGCCGAGCAGGCGGCAAAAATGCCGGAGCAACCCGAGGGCAAACGGTGGTCATTTGTCTGGACTCAGCCAAGAGGGGATTTTTGCCCCGACTGTGACTTTCCGATGTCCAAGTACTTTGGGCGTCTGAAGTGGATCAGAACGCTCTCAGTCGGGGTGGCGGCCATCATGCTGTTTGTGACGCTCCAGATCATCGGCGCGGTGGCGCGCTTCGGCGAAGCGTACACGGTTACTATGCAAATCCTGGTTCTGGCGGCCGGGGCCGTCGCACTGGTAGGGATGGCCGGTGTCATTATTGGTGGCAAGCACGGAACGGTGCGAGCCTCGGATTTTTCCAAACCTGGCTGATCCGGTTAAACTTGTTTCCAGTCAACTACTTACATGGCTTGAAACCAATTTAGCGTGCCATCGTATAAGAGAAATACTTATAAGAGTAGATTGCTTGTAGTCGTGAGAGGCTCCGATGACGCGAGACCCGGAAGCAGTTCTTCCACTCAAACCTGCCGACTTCCACATTCTGCTTGTCCTGCTCCGTGGCGACCTCCACGGGTACGGCATCATGCAGGCGGTTTCGGAGGAATCGGCGGGGCGAGTCCGACTGGAGGTCGGTTCGCTTTACCGGCTGATCGCACGACTACGCGATGCGGAGCTTGTGGACGACTCCACCCGTGCGCCCGAACCGGGCGAGAACCGCCGCTATTATAGGATTACGGATTTCGGTGCTCAGGTCGCGCGGTTGGAAGCGCGGCGACTAGCCGATGTCTTGGCGGTGGCCAAACGTCAGAACCTCCTTCAGGATGTCGAGCCGTCGTGAACCCCGGGTCTCAAAAGATTTCCGCGGGTGTGCGGTTCCTGGTTCTGCTGTTGCGGTTGTATCCATCCCACTTCAGAAAAGAGTACGCGGCAGAGGTGCGGACGGTTCTCCA
>JAZDDD010000541.1:0-2606 GCA_036679545.1 Gemmatimonadota bacterium
ACACATCGATCTTGAACCCAAACCGTTCCGCGACTCGCATCAACATCAGGATTTCGTCACTTCGATACGAATGCGCGTGTATGCGAATACGACCGTCCATGATATCCACGAGCGCTTCCAACCGAAGATCGCGGCGCGGGGCTACACGAAAATCACGCGGGTTGGAGTCGTAGCGTTCCCATTCGGCCTTGTATGCCCGAGCAGCCGTAAAAGCCTCAACATAGACCGCTTCGACACCAGGCCTGGATCGCGGAAACCGGCTGTTTGCGTTTCGGGGAGCACTCTTCCGTGTCACGTTTTCCCCAAGCGCAAACTTCACAAATCTTGGCGCACCCGGAATCAACAGCTGATCACCGGCATCCATACCCCAGCGGGTCTTGATGACAGCCCGGACAACGCCTGATAGATGCCGTAGCTTTCCGCATCGAGCGCATCAAGCACGCGAACCTCAGGTACGACGGGCGCCGACCCCTCATTGGTCGCGGACATCGCGATATGCGAATGCTCGTCGACGATTCCCGGCATCGCGTGAAATCCCGCACCTTCGATAGTGGCCACACCATTGGGAGCCGTAAGGTCTGTACCAATAGCGCGAATGATGCCATTTCGAATGAGAATCGAGGCTCCGGGGATTGGAGCGCCTGCGGCCGTCCAAACGGTATCAATGTTCGATATGAACAAATCACCCGTGGGGTAATCACCAGCATCTCCAGCCAACTGCACATCAAAGTTGGGACGTTGTTGCGCAAGGGCCGGTGTTGACGAAAGCGAAAGCACCACGCCGGTTAAGAGCCACGTCGTTACTTTTTTCACCGATCTCACTTTGCACCTCCGGGATTCTTGGTACCTGACAATGTGAAGGCTCCAAACGGGCTGTCTCCCGTTCCGGATATGCTGTCACCCTCGACGGTCCCCTCCCCAGTCAGTTCTATTTCCTGGCCGCCGGCTGATATCGTAATCGTGAACTCCATTTTGTTGCCGGAAACCCTGCCGCGAACGGGTGCGCTTCCGAATTGATCGTTGGTGGCCGAACCGCTGAACGTGCCATCCGTATCCATATTGAGATTTGTTTCGAGTACGAACTCCATCCCCCCGCCCGTAAGCGTCAACATCCAATCGCCGGTCACGTTTACGGTAGGAGCTTCACCGCCCCCGCCGCCACCCGCTCCTTCTTCATAACCGCCTTCCACAAAGACATGAGCGATCTCTGTGTTTTCGCCGAAGATGGGTCCCGACATCGCAATGAAGGTGGCCGCCATCCCCTGCTCGATCCGTGTGACGGACGGGATCCCGAGCATCTCGGCCGGAACCGTCGTAATGGATTGCAACGCGATATCGGCGGAAAGCCCATACTCGATGGAGACGCGGGCGGCGTCCAGGATATCGCCGTCACCGCCACCTGAGGAGATCGCAAACCGAACACCGGCGGCGGCCAATCTACCCGCATTGGCCCTCACGTCTTCGATACGCTTCTTCTCGCGCGCCGCACCAGGTTTCAACGGTGTATCGACAGATTCCGAGCTTGTAGAATCCGCATTTGTCGAATCAGCGTCGTCGGGCTTCCATTCGTTCGGTTTCGGGAAGTCGCCGTCGAGAATCACGGGAATGTTCTTCCGCGCCAATTCATCCGCTACACGCCAAGCCTGATGGGCACCAACGATGATTGGCCTGAAGCCGTACTCGTCGGCAAGCTTCAAAACACGACGAATATCCTCCGCGCGATTGGCAGAGAACAAAACGGGGAAAACACCGGCCATTGCCTCGCGTAGGATCTCATAGTCTGGATCGAACGCGGGAAGACTGAGTCCATTGGGGTTTTCACCGTGAGCCTGACGAATAGAGAGATCACGCCGCGCATCTTCAAAGGCCTGCCGCATGTACGCGATGATACCAAATAGCGTACCGGGATAGACACCCTGGCCGCTCTGAAACGCCATCACGAGTCCAACGTTGTCATTCACAACCAATTGCCAAGGGCGATCGACATCCGTACGATGAACAATCGCGGCGGCTAAGCCAGCGAGTAGTGCCCCGTCCGGAAGAATACCGGAGGCTACGATCCCTTTGCTTCGTTGCTCCTTCCCACCCGCGCCGCGCTGGTCGAGGTAATCGACCACTCGGCGATGCGCCAACAAACCCTGGACGTCTCGTGGTGCATCCCACGATCGTACGCTGTCACCGCGCTCGATGTCCGGGAAGGCGACCTCCGCTTGACCGTTGGCGTCAACGATTCCAGAGTAGACGAAGAGTGAATCACCGTCGAGCAAAAGGGCGTCGCCCGGAATCTCGACGGCTGTTCCCATCGCCTCGATCAAGCCATTGCGCACGACTATGCTGACGTCCGCCTCTTGACGCCCGTCGGCGTGTACGACCGTTACACTTTGAAGCGCGTATGCCGGTGGCGGTGGCAACTCCCGAAACTGCGCGGCCACATTCTTGGGGGTCAAAAAAAAGGCCAAGCACATGCCGACCGCCACAGCAATCAATGATCGTCGTCTCATTGAATAATTAACTCGGCTGGAGTATTTGAGTTTGAAAGCATGAAGAGGCAAATGACCCATAGCGCGCTCGGCTGTCAAGGCGCCGGACGCATGGGGGATGACGTC
>JAZDDD010000542.1:0-2352 GCA_036679545.1 Gemmatimonadota bacterium
ATGGAGGTTGGGACGAATGGTGTCAGGCAGAAAACGGTCACCGCACAATGGACACACTTCGCGATGTCAGGAATCGAGATGCGCCTGTCCGGGTCCCGTCACAATACCGCTGCTTTCCCCGCGGCGACCCTTTAACTGCACATGTACTCGTTGGCCCACCGCGGCAGGATGCAACGCGAAACCTTCAATCGATACTGTGACCATACCGCGGTGCCACGTTAGGCGCACACGATCACCTTTTTCGACAACGGGGATCGGCGTCGCGAGCGGTTCTACAATAAGCTCTCCGGCTTGGATACTTCCCTGGACTCGCCATCCTGGGCCAGCCACCAACGGCTCCATTCGTCGTGGCGGACCCCAGCGTACTTCCGAGGCCAGTTTGACGTCTTCGATTTGGATGATGTCACCCGCGTGTAATTCTCGTTGTGCAACGGCGATGTCCCGATACAATCCTGAACGCATACGCGTCGCGAACGCGGGTTTGTCGTCGCATTCGAACACGACGGCAAACCAACTATCGAGCCCGCGGCCAATCAAACGAAACTCGGTGTCGTCACCCAAGCTGTCACGATCCGGTATCGTGCCCCACTTCAGTGACACATCCTCCACGGACACATTCCACAGCTGCGCAACGGCAAGCGCCACTCTCGCTTCCAAACGCGCGGGAATGATGGATTCGTGATCATCACCGAACTCGACCGAAAGATCATCCTGCCGGATGAGGTCGCCGAGCAGAATCGGTTTACCTGTTGAGACCGTTGATGGCATTTTGAATCATCTCCTCGGCCGTTTGAATGGCTTTCGAGTTCACTTCGTACGATCATATCAACCATTTCCTGCACGATTTCTACGTTGCTCGTCTCCAGGAATCCCTGAACGAGTTCTCCGAACCCAGATTCCAGCGGTGCACCGACGATCCCGTCACCGGCAGCATCGGTTCGACCGTACAAATTGCCACCAAGACTCTCCAACCCACTGGAATTCATGAACCGGGTCAGTCCGATCTCGCCCACGGGAATCGTTTCACCGTTTTGTCCGACGGAGACCTGACCGGTCGATGCAATTGAGAAGTCGCCAACCAAACCACTCGGCACGATGATGGGGCTCTGGTTCAACCCGAGCACTGCGTAACCCTGCTGCGTCACCAGTGCACCGGTATCGGCAATCGTGAAGGTCCCGTCCCGCGTGTAGGCGACCGTGTCATCGGGCATCTGAACCATGAAGAAACCATCTCCCGAGATCGCGATGTCGGTCATCCTTTGCGTCGGTTCTAACGCCCCTTGAGAATGGACACGTGCGTTACCCACGACGCGGACCCCACGGCCTAGTTGGACGGGTCCCATCGCCTCAACATTCTGGAAGTTTACGAGACGTGGGCCCTGTAACGTTTCGTACAGTAAGTCTTGAAATGTGACACGACTCCGTTTGAATCCTGTCGTGTTCACATTCGCCAGATTATTGGCTATGGCGTCGATGCGGAGCTGTTGTGCTCGCATGCCGCTCGCCGACGCCTTGAGACCTGGATTCATAGTGATGCCTTTCCACTCATAACGATTGGCGTGTTACGGTCGGCCGACTTGATTCGTGACCGTTTCGAGCATCGAGTCCATCGTTCGCAAGGCACCCATTGTGAGTGCAAAGTTCCTTTGGATGTCGATCATGTCGCCGATTCCGGCCATGGCGTTCATGTTGCTTTCTTCAACGTGGCCCTGCACCAGCTGTGTCTCCGCCACCGACACCGAACCGAGCGGACCATTGATCTGAAAAAGGCCGATGCCTTCCTTCACAAGATCCGCGTTGTTCGGTGCGCTCACGATGCGAATCCGATCGACATACTTTCCATCGACCATGATCGTACCGTCCGCGTGCAACACCACGTCGGTGCCATCGATCGATATCGATCCGTTTTCACCAAGTACCGGGCGTTGCGCATCGTCTACCAACTTTCCATTCAACACTTGGAACCCACCGTTCCTGGTGAGCCGTTCTCCATTGGGTGTTTCTATCACGAAAAACCCCGGTCCCTGTAACGCCATATCGAACGGGTTGTCGGTACGGAGGAGTTCTCCCTGCCCCATGTCGGTGGCTCTGCTCAACGTCGGTGCACCGGACGCGGGGTCAAACGCCGCAATGATCCGGTCGAACTTGAAGCCCTGCGTGGATTGGTTCGCCAGGTTGTTCTGTGTGACGCTTCCGCGCCGGCTCAACGCCGTCAGGGTTCTTGCTGCCATGAGCATTCCGAATAGCGACACTAGTACCTCCTGAATGACCGCCCCAATTGGGCGCCTGGATGCCGACTGCTGAAAAAGCAAGCCGTATGCCCGGTTTTCAAAACAATCTCATTGTGCGTAA
>JAZDDD010000543.1:0-2052 GCA_036679545.1 Gemmatimonadota bacterium
GCGAGTATGCCGTTCGTACTTACAAGATCGGGACTCGTTATGTCAATAGATACACCGTGCATCTTAGGCATCGGATGATTCTTCGTACTACCACCCATCCAGCTCTCATAGAATGTGGCAGGCTCCCATCCATAGTTGATGATCGAAACGAGTTTTCCGTTGTGCATTACTTGAATCATCGTTTTGCGGCAATCGCATCCAGGATCAGCACAATACGTGTCAATAAAGTCGTACTCTCCATCAGGTAACTGCGGGCTTTGTTTAATTGATACCGTACGCACCTGATGCGCTTTTCCGATGATCTCGCCTGCGGGTATGAATTCCATAGTATCGAATATTTTTCTCTTCACTTATGCCGAACGACAAAGTTGAGCGGCCGCGGCGCGGCGCAGCTGCGACGCGGTCCGGTGCGCGTAGCGCACGCACTCCAACGCCTTGTTAGGCGCCGCTCGCGAGCTGTAATTGAGTTGCGAACTATGCGGTCCGTTTGCGGCTTTCAAGTAGCTCCCGGAGTCCGTCATTAACAGCTTTCGTGTTAGGGAACTCTTCAGTCAGGTCAGAATCAATCACTACGACGTTGGTCCCCTGAGCATAACGCTCGTGATACTTGCCTCGAACTCCCTTACCCAGGGATTTGAAATCGTACTCAGGCCTGAGGGTATCGTCGTCAGATGCCTTCATATTCTGCTCTTTCTCTTCGGGTCATTTCCCGGGTGGAAATAATGCGGATCTTATCACCTCGATCAGTGTGGGCCACGACTAGCGCCCTCCCCGTACTGGACACGCCAAAGGTGAGGAATCGGAACTCCCCGACCGAGTGATCGGGGTCGGGGTAAGTTATCGCAAATGGATCACCAAAGATTGTTGTCGCTTCGTCGAAAGCAACTCCGTGGTTACGGAGATTCGTTGCGGCCTTTTCCGAGCTCCATTCGAATTCCATGCGATTTCGTCGGCGCCTAACGACCCGAGCTAACCTGCGCCGGAGTGCGCGTAGCGCACGCACTCCAACGCCTTGTTGGACGAAGCCGCTACGCGGCAGAAAAAGAACCGCATTGGTGTAACTTCCTGTGGTACCCACTTCCGGGCTTGATTTGACAGGAGATTACCGGGCTTGATTTGACAGGAGATTACCATGAACACCACGGAACAAAGCCGGTTCGATAAACGGTACCACCGCCACCTCCGTGCCTTGAAGCTACGGGGCATGAGCGACAAGACCATCGAAGCCTACGCCCGTGCGGTGCGCCGGGTATCGCAATTCTACGATTGTTGTCCCGACCAACTCACCACCGAGCAACTGGCAGCCTATTTTGCCGCACTGGTCGCATCCCACTCCTGGAGCACGGTGAAAGTCGACCGCAACGGTCTGCAGTTTTTCTACCAACACGTCCTGAAACGCGACTGGTCGTGGGTTGAGATCATCAAGGCGCCCAAGATTCACTCACTCCCCGACATCCTCACACTCGCCGAGGTCGAGCGACTCATCGGTGCGACGCGCAAGCTCCGTTACCGGGTCTTTCTGCTGACAACCTATTCGATGGGCCTGCGCTTGGGCGAAACCCTGGCACTTGAAGTCGGTGATATAGACGGCCAACGCAAACAGGTGCATATCCGGCGCGGTAAAGGACACAAAGACCGCCTGGTGCCGCTGCCCGACCTCACTTACCGCGCATTGCGCACCTTGTGGTGCAAGCACCGCAACCCCCGCTTACTGTTTCCGTCACCGACACACATGCGCACGGCCACCACCCACATGGATCGCGGCGGTGCGCAGGCCGCGATGAAAGCCGTAGTGACGCAGTGCGGGGTGAAAAAAAAGTATCCGTTCATTCCCTTCGTCACAGCTTTGCCTCGCACTTGCTTGAACGGGGTTTAAGCCTTCGCCATATTCAAAGCCTGCTCGGCCACGCCTCTCCCACCACCACCGCGCGCTACACTCACCTCAGCCACATCACCGAACAAAATAGCGCCACCACCATCAACCAATTGGTCAACCGCCTGCACGTTGACCTGCGGAGGCTCTAGTCATGGAACTCGCCTCCCTCCTTCATC
>JAZDDD010000544.1:0-3476 GCA_036679545.1 Gemmatimonadota bacterium
GGCGTTCATCACCGAAACGACGACATTCGACTCGTTGTTCAGTGCTGGACTTGCCGCGGCGAATGTCGCCGCCGGTGACACCATCAACCTCGTTGGAACGCGCCACCGCGGTGGCCAGTTCGAAACGACGTTTACGATTGGCGACCCAGCAACCGACACCATCGGCGACCTCGTCACCAAGTTGCAGCAGGACATCGGATCTGGTTCCACTGTGACCATCGAAAACGGCCAGATCAAGATTACGTCCGGGTCGACAGGCGCGTCCTCATTGGCCGTCGTGTTAACCGCTAACAACGAGGGCGGAGGAACACTCGACTTTGGCGGTACCGACATCCTCGTAAAAGGTCGATTGGCCATGGGCATCGAGGCAACCGCCGTGGGTAACGAAGTACGAATCCAACACGGTGCCTACGGATCGAGTCAAGGATTTGACGTGTCCCTGCAGGCGGGTGGCACCGATGGCACCGCACAGTTGGGACTCGCGGTTGGAAACTATGTCGGCGCCGATGTCGCTGGGACGATTGGCGGTTTCGCAGCAACCGGAACCGGCCGGACGTTGATCGGCGATGAGGGGTCGGACGTCAACGGACTACAACTGGAGTTTATCGGGACAACCGCCGGTGCCTTTGGCAACATCGCGCTCACCCTTGGAACAGGTGCGCTCATGGAACGCGCACTGGATGAGATCCTCGAGATCGGGACCGGCCGGTTGGCAGCAAAGGAAGATGGCCTCAAACGACGAAACGAAAGTTTAGAGCGGCGTGCGACGAGACTCGAGGAGCGACTCGCACTCCGACGCCAGATACTTTTACAGCGCTTTTTCCGAATGGAAGAACTCGTCAGTCGATTCCAATCGCAGCAAGCCATGCTTGGCAGCTTCCTCACATCACTCGCACCAATAAGACGATGACAAGTATCCCAGCACTTCGATCGTACCACACACTTGACGTCTTGGCGGAAAGCCCCGGTCGACGGATAGTCAAGATTTACAGTCACCTGATCGTGATGCTCAGACGGGCCGAAGAGAATCTTCGGTCTTCCGACTGGGAACTCGCCGCCACACACTTGGACAAAGCCGGCACGGCCGTCGAAGAGTTGTTGGGCGCTTTGAACTTTGAGGAAGGCGGCGAAATCGCCGAAAGGCTCGGCAGCATCTACACGTTCATGCTTCGAGAATTACTTGCCGTCGGTGTCCAACGAGATCCCGTTTCCCTCGTTCGACTCGAGAAGATGACCGAGACCCTGCTCGAGGCCTGGATACACGCCGTCGATGAGCAGGAAGCGCTCAACAGATAAACCTGACGTTCATGTCGATCAAACAAGACCCAACCACCATTGCCCACGAGCTACATGCACTCTTGTCTCGCTATGCGGACATCATGTCAGCCCAGTCCGCCGCGTTGCGTGACGGGCGGGTTGGCGGGGCCGCGGCCCTCGCAAGAAACGCCGAACCAGTACTGGCCGCTGCGCGCCGCGCGGATCGCCGACTGAACACCGCACAGATACTCAACCCAGTCGATGTAGCCGAATGGGCCGAGATCCAGCGCAAATTGCGAACGGTTTCCTCGCGGGCGGAGACAGGTAGCAACGAAGTGGGCAAGGCGCTCGCGTTCGAACGCACCAGCCTGTTGAGCGAAATGGGGACTCTCGACCCAAACAACTCCAACCTTGGCACCACACCTCCACCGCCGGCGCTGCTCAATATCCGCACCTGATCGACAACATTTGGGCTTAAAGTTTCCGAAACGGCCCGCCGATAATGAAGCAAGAGGACGAACACCCGGTAGTGGCTTAGCACCGGATTCGCGTTCCGGGCCGGCTCAAGCAGTCAGGAACGCAACCGATAATGATAAATAGGGAAAGGATCAACATGTCCATAAACGGTATAGATGGCGCAGGCGGCTCTTTAGGCTCAGGGCCAATCCGACCTGGCAAGACACAAGATGCCAATGAGGTTTCCAGCGGCAACAATCACGGCACCAACGGAAGCACAGCCTCGATAGGAGATCGAGTGGAGATCTCCGCAACGGCGCGGGCATTGTCGGCCGCCGAGATCTCGCCCAACAGCGAAGTCGGCCCTGCGGCACAAAGCGACCGGCTCAGCGCCGAGCGCATCCAGGCCGTTTTGACACGGGTGCAGGACGGATTCTACGACAGTCCACAGGTCCAAGAGGCAACGGCCCAAAGCCTACTCTCTGATCTTCAGACGCTCTAAGCCGTTCGAGAGGAGCAGAATGCTAGGCGTGGACGCACAGCGAGCCGTGGCACCACACGCTTCCGGGGTAGGGATTCGTCGTGTCTGGCAGTAATCACTCGCCGACGATCAAAACGGACCACGCGGCCAGTCCGATTTCCGAGGAGACACTCCAACAGGAGAAACTCGCGGTCATCGGCCATATGGCCTCCAGTGTCGCACATGATCTCAGCAACCCACTCGCGACCATTGCCGCAAGCGCCCAGGCGATACTTGCCTTTTGGCCGCGTCCCGCGGAGGGCAAGAGTCCGGGTGACGGGCCTATGGGTGAGATGTCGTTCACTGAAACCGGGCCAGTCACGCAACTGCGCGAAGATCTGGAGTTGATCCTCGGGGAGGCTCAACGGGCGGGGCAAATCGTCGGCAACCTTCTTGCCTTTGCCCGATCCGAAGAGCCGTCTTGGGAGCCAGTATCGGTGGCCAATGTCGTCCGTCAAGTGGCGGCGGTTTCGCGACATCATCTCATCCAGCACAACGTCGCTTTGCACACGAATGTCTCGGATCTCGACAAGGACAATCCGACATCGGGGTGGATACTTGGTGTCGAGAGTCATCTGCAACAAGTCTTGATGAATCTTATCATCAACGCACAACAGGCTATTCATTCGCACAAAGGCCGGGGTACCATCACGATCACCGTGGTGCCCGGGCCGGAACACGTCCAGCTCACGGTAGCCGACGATGGCCCCGGTGTGCCTCCCGACCTCCACCGCACAATCTTCAAGGCTTTTTTCACGACCAAACGAGCCGGCGAAGGA
Source organism: Gemmatimonadota bacterium (assembly GCA_036679545.1). Taxonomy (GTDB): domain Bacteria; phylum Gemmatimonadota; class Gemmatimonadetes; order Gemmatimonadales; family GWC2-71-9; genus JAZDDC01. Next base: position 3,013 of record JAZDDD010000544.1, read on the forward strand.
ACCGGCCTCGGACTTTCGATTGCAGCCGGCATCATCGCCGGCCACGGGGGGCAGTTATCAGTTGCCGACCGTGAATCCGGTGGCGCGGCTTTCACTATTTCGCTTCCTACGACGCAAGCACCGCTTGGTCAACCACGCGCTGCAACCGAACGTCCGTCATTCACCGATCTGTCTGATCAGCCCACGACACGCGGCAGCGTTCTCCTCGTGGACGATGAAGCAGGAATACGACGAAGTGTCGGGCGATTCTTGCGGCGCTACGGATGCGCCGTCGAAGCTGTCGCCACCGGCGCGGACGCCATCAAAGCACTTTCCAACAGAGAGTTCGACGTGGTCGTCTCTGATATTCGCATGCCAGGTTTGAGCGGCGAAGAGTTGTACCGTGTTCTGGAAAAAGGGCATCCACACATGACATCGCGCATCGTGTTCATGAGTGGCGATATGATGCGACCCGAAACACGTGA
>JAZDDD010000545.1:0-5142 GCA_036679545.1 Gemmatimonadota bacterium
CCCTGCGCCAAACCATAGGCGCTCTTGAAGGCGGAGACAGCGGCAGAAAAGCGACCGAGCGCAAAAGTGCATGTTCCAATACCATTGAACGCACGCGCTAGTCCAATCGTCTTTCTGTGGTGCCCCAATAGAATGGTGCTACGCTGAAAATTGCTGACTTCTTGATCATAGAGCCCCTGAGTCATCTGACAAAAAGCCAACGACAAATAGCAGGAGTCGGCGGTCCCAGTTGATGATTTACGTTGCGCGGCCATTCCTATGCGGCGCAGATTGTCCCAGTTTCTGTTCTGCGCCGCCGCCTCACCTGCGAGGAGCAATGCAAGATCCTGGCGCCGGCTGTCATCCGGTGTCGCAGATTTTTCGATGGATGTTATTGAAGTTGCGCTTCGCCGACTACCCTGGGTTGGCTGCAAACCGTTGGTGGCTTCCGTTAGCAAGAGGCTACGGTCTTGCACTTCATCGCTGTTCAATTTCGAGGAGTTTAAACGACGTAGCAAACGGATGGCCTCTTCATATCGACCACGAACCGTTACTGCACGCGCCAATAGCAAACGTGTCGACTCCTTTGACTCTTTTGGAGAGTGCAGCGACCGTCGCAACAGCGCCTCGGCGTATGGCATCCAACACACGAGGAGATCCGGGTTCATGCTGTCTCACGATGTCATGTGCCAGCAGGTGATGGCAATGGCGCAGTCTCTGGTCGGATAACCGAGATCGAGCGTATCCCCGGAGTAACGTACTTGCGTACATGAATCCATGGCTTGCACTGGCCAGGACACCGGCATCAAGGCCGATCTGAAACGCCGCGCGTAGACCCTGTTCGCTACGGGACGTCACCCTGCACAACGTGACGATCGTGAGGGGGCGTCTGGAAACCGCTAAACAATCAGCAGCAGCGCCGGAAACTACCCAAAACGATTTGAATCGGCGTTCGAGTTGGGCTCGGATGCGAGGTGTTGGCTCCCAAGAACTAATGGCGTCGCGCGTTGTGTGTGATGAACAAAGAGAGTAATTCCTGTTGGTCTGTAGGTCCGAAAGGACGAGATCGATCAAGAGGGGTGAGCCGCGAGTCCAACCCACAATGCGCCCCATTGTAGGGCCGCTCACCGCAATATCCCGAGAAATACCCGTCTGCCGAATCAGTTCCCGAGACGGCTCTTCTTTTAACGGTTTGAGCGTCAGGACTTCTGTCCACGGGATAAGATCGACGGGATTCTGCTGAGAAGACGAAGTACTGTTGTGGTCGCAGGACGTCGTCGCCAGCAAAATGAAAGGGAAGAGAAGGGTCTCGTTTAGCAGGGCGTTCAACAAGGAGACGCTGGACGCATCTGCGTGGTCGATGTTTTCTACCCACATCGTAACGCGTCTTCCTGCGGCAACTGCCTCGATTGCGTTCGTCAAGGCCGTTGCACCGGAGATAGCGGCAAACTCGTTGTCTTGCTCCCCTGAGTTGCCTGGGATTCCAGGATAGGATGTCCGCAGAAACGGGGCAACGCGACACAATTCGGTGAGCCACTTCGGGTCCGTCGAACCGAGTTCTGGGAATTTGGCGAGTTCTTGCACCGCGTTTTTCACGATCACATGCCTATCGTCCCCGCTTTGACAAACGATGCGCAGGCAGAACTGGCCGTCCGCCCGCAGTTCCGTTGCGAACTGATCTGCAATAGCCGACTTGCCCAACCCCGGCGCGCCTGTAATCAAAACCGCGGTGTGGTTCATTTTGTTTGAGTCCGCCACGGTAGCGTGCAACAGTCTCAGCTCCTCACTACGACCGACCAACGTAATCGGTGGCGTTGCGAAATCCGAACGGTGGTGTGCATGGACAGACGACCTAAGTCGTTCCAACAATGTTCGCAACGCCGCGAAGTTTGTATCGCGTGCGCCATCGTTTAGATCCAAAGCGTTCTCGATGAGTTGTTCGGCGGCTTCCCGATTGCCCTGCTGTGTAGCAGCCTCCGCCAAAATGGACACAGCGCGTACGTTCGCCGGATCGATACCGTACAACTGCCCCGCCCGTTCACGGACGGCCAGTCGATCGCCGCGGGCGCGTAATCTGTCGATATCCGTGTTTAGGCGGTTACGTAAGTCGTTCTTGAGGCTGGCACGGGTTGCTTCGACCCAATGTGCGAAGTCTGCACCGGAGACGTTCTCCAGATCTTCTAAAGGCGTTGCGTTACCCATTGGTTCAAGATCGAGATTCTCCAGGTCCGTAACGTCTGTTCTGAGCGGTTGGAGCAGACTTACTTTGTCGCCCCCGCGGGTTACCGCGTCAGCGCCCAATCGATTGCGAATCTCGCTGAGGCTCTGAGACAGTGACTGTCGTCCCTTGTCGAAGGCGAGAGTTGGCCACAGCAAATCAACAATGGTGTCTCTCCTTACACCCCTGCGCCCCGTTGCACTGTTGAGATAAACCAGCAACGCGATTTGTTTTTTGGTTGCAAGACGTTTCGGCTGGCCTGTTGCGGTAAACAGACATGGAGGGCCGATCAAACGAAGCCACATGGAATATTCCCCGTTATTGTTTTGGACGAGGTTAGTCATCCGATCTCAAAATCCATTCAACCCAATGGGACCGTGGCGGTTCGAATCTGAAAATGTGTCCTCCTACGGCACTGCGCGAGCCCTGGCGAAAAGGTCATCCCGTTGCGTGCTGTGTAAGTGACATACGATCAACATTCGTCCAACATTCGTCCGCATAACTTGTGGAAAAGACGCTGATCCCCGCTAGCGCCCGTGCCCTCCAAGACGCATTTTGCTAACCCGTGGATGGCGAGATTTGGGACCCAGGAGGTAGACGATGCGGTGGAAAAGAGGACAGCGACGGAGTTCAAACATCGACGATCGTCGATTCCAAACCGGCGGCCGTGGCCGGATGCGTCTGCCCGGCGGACGACGTGGTGCCGGTCTGGGCCTCGGCGGAATGGCGATCCTGTTCGTCATCAGCCTTCTCTTTGGTCAGGATTTCTTCTCATTGCTTGGGGCGGTCGGTGGTGGCGGCGGTAGCCTTGCTACAACACCGGCGGGTAGGGCTACCGGCACCGCATCAGCGGCCGAGGAGGAGACCGTTGATTTCGTTTCCTTTGTCATCGACGATCTTCAGGCCACATGGAACCAAACTTTACCCAGAAGTATGGGAACTCAGTACCAGACGACTCAGTTAGTACTCTTCCGAGATGCAATTCAATCGGCATGCGGGTTCGCAAGCGCGGCAAGCGGTCCGTTCTACTGTCCCGGAGACTCGAAGGTGTATGTAGACTTGAGCTTCTTCGACGAACTACGCCGTCGTTTCGGTGCGCCCGGTGATTTTGCGCAGGCTTACGTCCTCGCGCATGAAGTGGGGCATCACCTCCAGAATATCCTTGGTATCGAATCGCAAGTGCGCCGGCTACAACGGACTCGACCATCCGCGAGGAATCAGCTGTCCGTCATGATGGAGTTGCAGGCGGACTGCTTCGCAGGTGTGTGGGGTTTCTCCACCGCCCAACGCGACATCCTCGAGCGCGGTGACGTCGAAGAGGGATTGCGAGCTGCCGCCGCCATTGGCGACGATCGGATACAACGGCAGTCCACCGGTCGGGTGAATCCTGAATCGTTCACGCATGGTTCATCCCAACAACGTGTCCAGTGGTTTCGCCAGGGTTTCCAAACCGGTGATCCCAATACGTGCGATACATATTCCGCGCTCGGTGGATAGGACTCACCAGGCAGCGGCGACTCGGTTCCCACGCGTCGGTGTTGGCGTAATAGTAAGGAAGAAGCAAGACGTGCTTCTTATCAAACGCGCCAACGCACACGGTGCAGGCACATGGTCTACCCCAGGCGGGCATCTGGAATTCGGCGAATCGCCGGAGGAGTGTGCGGCACGTGAGACGATGGAGGAAACCGGCGTGACAGTTGCTAACCTCTCTCTGCTGGCCGTTACCAACGATATGTTTTCCGCCGAAGGGAAACACTACATCACGTTGTGGGTGGAAGGTCGTTACGAGACCGGCCAGGCCAGGATAAACGCCGAATATGAGATGACCGAGGTTGGATGGTTTCCGTGGAATGATCTTCCGCAACCGTTGTTCTTGCCGATGAAGAATTTGTTGGCCGGGCGATGTTATCCGATTGCCAATAGCTAAGGGATGACCAGTGATGCATAGAACCTTGAGTGTGGCGTTCTCCGTTTCCGTCTTAACTACTTTGATAGGTTTCCCCGTGCGCGCGCAAACCGCGAGCGATTCTATTCTTGGGTCGGTCCAACAATTCTTCGATGCCATGGGCGCGCACGACACCGAAGCCATACGACAGGTCATGATCATGGACGGCCAGTATCATCGCGTGGGCGAAGATGCCGATCAGACATCGGTTCAGCGTGTGACCTTCGAAGAGTTTGTGAGCAACTTGGCGTCGAGCAACCAGGCGTTGCTCGAACGGATGTGGAAGCCGACTGTGCTACACCACGGCCCCATCGGCATCGTTTGGACCGACTACGATTTCTATCGTGGCGGAGAATTTTCTCACTGCGGTGTTGACGCGTTCCACGTTGTTCGCACTGACGATGGGTGGAAGATCTCCAGCATCGTGTTCACGGTCGAGCGCACAGACTGCTCACCAAGCCCGTTGGGTCCGCCGAGTCGTTAAGAAGATGATCTGTGTGAGGTTGGTTGGGATTCTCATTTGTGTTTCCGGCACTGGCGTTGCAAGTGCCGTGGCGCAGGAACAACTCATGGGGATCGGTATGGTATCGCCACCGATCCATGATCGACAAGCGTTCTATTTTTATGGATTGCCCCCGGATGATCCGGCTGCATCCCTGCCTGCCCCAATTGACAGCCTGATGTTTGCACCGGCGGAGGCAGATATCCTGACTGCGCCGCCTTGGTTTCAACCCGAGATGGTTAAGCTTGACTACGACATACTTATCTTGCGTGCGGTTTCGATCCGGACTCATTGGATTGAAGTCATTGTTAACCGCACAACAGGACAAACTGCCTGGGTCGATCGCCATACGGTAGGGTACGTTGACTGGACTCAGTTCTTAGTCGATGTGTTTGCGGTCGAAATCATGGATCCCGGTGATAATCCGGTTCGTGTACGGCCATTCGAGCATGCGGGTTTGGTGGGTGAACACGCTGAGCCGCTCTATCCAATGACGAT
>JAZDDD010000546.1:0-7365 GCA_036679545.1 Gemmatimonadota bacterium
GGGATACGGGGCGCTCTCATTCTTGCGCCTTTTACGTCTACCTTGACGTTGCCAGGATACGCCCAATGAACCCGTGCCGCGGTTTCGTAGGCAAACACCGTAAGACCGGGCGCAAACCGACTGCGGCCGATACGACCTTCGACCCGTGTGAAGGTGTTCGCTTGATAACCCGCGAGGTGGAGCGCACGACCTTGGTGCCGCGCCCGGGCGAGCGCGACAAACTGCGCCGTATGAGCGTCATGATAAATCGAAGAGTCGAACGAAAATTTCTGCTGACTTTGCACATCCTGCCGCAGGAAAACGAGGGCAAGAACGAAGAGACCCGCATTACGCACGATCACTCCGGCATGGCGCAACCCTCGCACGATGATCATCGAGGCGCGACAAACAGAAGATCGAATCGGAGTTCCCGCACCGGGTTTATTCCCTTCGACAGGTTGAACCGGATCAAACCAGACAGGAGTGAAACACCGCCACCCACACCAACCAAGGGGTTCGTGCCCGGAATCGCGCCGAGTGTTGGGAAAAATCTTGCGTGACGTACGCCACCAACATCCGCGAACACAACCGGAGCGATGGCATCACGATTTGTCAATGCAACATCCAACTGGGCTGACCAAGCAGTTCTTCCGCGACGCGCGCCATACTGATAGCCTCGAACCGTTTGCGGCCCGCCGATCCGAAACCACATTTGCTCCAGGTCATCCCCAAAAAGGTGGCCGCCACGCAACGTCACCGCGCCACGTCTGCCTAACATCCGAAACGGAGTCTTGGCAACACCCCACACCCGCGCCGCCAACGCCTCGTCGTCCGTGCGCAGCAGTGCGTCGGCGCCCTGTTGAAAATCGATGGGGCCGATATGTGAACGACGGGACACGGTACTTCGCAAGTAGTCGCCATCGACAACGGGTGCGTTTGCGGGAAGTCGACCGGCGCCACCTAGAACATCGTTGATAGACGATCGGGATTCCGTTGCCATAGCTGTCTGACGCTCGAACGAGATGCTGAACTCAGCATTGCGCAAAAGACCGCGTCCGTGACTGGCGAATGTGACCTCTCCGCCCAGGGCGAGCAAGTAATCCGCGTCGTCGTGACCGGCAAAAATGGCATTCATGGAATTGCCAAACCCCAAACCACCCGTCCATGGTTCCACTTCACGAACCGCCCTGAACACGCTGACATCAAGACGCCCGCCAGGCGCGTCACGCCGCAACGAGACTGCACCGGTGACACGACGATCGCTAAGCCCGACGTTGATCCGGCCGTTCAGTGTTGTAAACGCAAGGCCCGGACGAAGCTGGTAACCCGCGCCAAGCGTCGGCCCTTGGACTCTATTGTATCGGAAAAGATCTGAAAAACTCTCCCACGCAACGAGCGCGTTCATACGCCCAACCCACTGCCCCGGGAGTTGCTCTTGGATATCACCAAGTGTCGCAATGGTTTCCTTGATGCGATTCTCATCATCAGCATCGAGGGCAAGACTCAACTCGTCACCCCATTCAAAACTCGTAAGTGAATCTCTTGGCGGATAGTGCATCTCCCACCGGCCGCCTTCGTTGCGACCAACACGGAAGACGCCCGTCTCCTCCGAGTCGCACTCTTCTAGGCCACGCGGACAACGACGCGCACGGCGACTTGGACCCCGGTCGGCCTGTTCAGGAACCAGACTGTCCTCCTCAAGGGGAGATACCTCAAATACCGGTCCAACCGACGTATTGACCTCGTAGTCGTCAAATGTCGTGACGAATCTGACCGGGATGGTCACGTTGATGAACCACGGAATGCTGATGGTCAACTGAAGTAGCTGACGATAAGGCATCCAATAGCGGGACTCGTAGAGCGCGTACTCCAGATCCGCTTCTAATTTGACAATACGAGTCGCCCACGTATTCCCGTTGCGGACCTGTGAACTGTCCTCAGCCGTGCCCTCCTCCGGTGTTTCCCAGAGGAACTCGCCGACGTAGACAAACATCATCCGGACAATTTCTGCAGTTTGGGAATCCAACCAAAGATCGCCGGCAATCAACGAGGGCCCAAGTTCGCCCTTGGGTTCGATGCGCACACCCACCGCATGCACGGTGCGGCCGGGCAAAACGAGCGTCACGGAATCGTGAATCGCATAGCGGTAGGATGCGTCAGCATTGGCCGCCAATGGATGCAACGCGGCGGTTGCCGGTAACTCGTCGTCTACAAACCGAATGCTGTCGCCCAGACTGCGTGGTATAAACCACGGCGAATCGAAAGCAGCATCCACATCGCCGTCATCAAACACAGAGACCGCGCGTTCACCAAGGATCGAAACCTTCAGGTCGTTTGGCAGCGCCCAGGTAATTCGCGCAGCCGTCTCATGTGCAAGTATGGGTGGGATACGCGCAAAACGGCTTCGCCCAAATCCAGCATCAATGCGTGTTCGCACCAGCGCCGTGTAATCCTGAACGAGTCGATCTTGATACTCATGCCTTTGACGGGCTTGGAAGATGAGATCAGCCGTTGCCTGGTCGGCGTATGTCGTAGTGTCAGTTTGGACGGCGAGCGCCAGGACGGCGAACAGGGGCAACATATGAGATCCAGTGATCGCGCTGCCGATCAGCAACGCAGGTGATCAACGAGTTACGCCGACTGGTAGGTGGCCCACTTTCCCCGCTTGTCACGGTGCAAGCCGTACCGCTTGAGACGCCGCCACAGTGTAGTCCGGGAAATCCCCAACAAACGAGCAGCCTCGGCTAACTTCCAATCTGTCTGATTGAGCGTATGAACAATTGCTCGCTGCTCACGGTCTGCGAGGGAAGGTGACGCTTCCTCCAGTGGCAGATACACGGCCTCACCAAGGGTAAGTGAGCCGGCCCGGAGCGGAGCAATCCGTCCCCCCAAACGTGCAAGCAGGGGCATGAGTTCTCTAGCGTCCCCCGACCCGTCGCCATCCAACGTGTTGATCGACGCCGTCGCGTGCACGTTCGCATAAATCATTTGTCCCTCAGAATCGAAGACAACAACGCCTTCGCCGAAGGAATCCATGACGGCCCGCGCGAGAGGCGAAAACGGTGACGTTTTGCCGGTTGGGCTCAAGCGTACCATACTATAAGGGTACGCCTCTAACCTCATGAAGGTTTCAAATAGAAGCGTTACAATGAACTAGCGAACCTCGAAGCAGTTGCCTATTTTACTGACTGTATAGTCAGTCAAAATGGAATGCTATGGAAACAGGAAAGCACCGCATCGTTCAAGCCGCGATTGCTTTGTTGCAGGAACGCGGAGCCACCGGCACAACGACTGACCGCGTGGCCGTTGCCGCCCGATGTGCCAAGGGGTTGGTCCATTACCATTTTGGGAGCAAGGCCAGCCTCTGGTCAGCCGTCCTTGAGGACCTCGCTCAAAAACGCCGCGACCGATGGGCCAAAGTGTTCACCGGCACCCGATGGGCGGTCACCGATACCTGGAAGAATGTGATCGCGGATAAGGACGAAGGAATCGTTCGCCTCATTGCCTCTATTCACGGCGAACATGAAGAGACAGACCACGCCATCAAAGTTGTTACCAAGCAATTCGGCCAGACAATGACCGACGCCGCTCAGCGGTTTCTCGCACGGATGGGAATGGAGCCCGGCGTGCCCATCGAGCAACTCGGCTGGTCTTTGGCGTCAGTACTTCACGGCACCGTCTTACAACTGGACTCGGGTGGACCACCTGACATTCTCGAAGATGCGTGGGCGGCGGCATGGCTCGGCGTGTTATCAACCGGCAAACAAGCTGAGGATCAACGGCGCCGCGACCGCCGGCTGCGACGGTGACTGGGTTGCCGTCTGGGAACGGCTTCAATCTTTCTATGAAGGTCTTCCAGACTCACGGCGCGAATGGCCTTGTTCTTTCCCCGGGTGACCGTGAAGCGGAGCGGCCGGTCTACCTCCGGTAAATCGCCACGTTGGATACGACGCGCCTGACCCATTCTTACAACTAACCTAACAATCGATTCACCGTCTTCGATCTCGTACAACAGGGGCACGGTGTCGCCACGGATGTGAGCCGAGGCGGGTAACGCATCCAATCGCTCCTGTTCATCTGCCGATATCATCTCGTCGATGGCGAGACCGATCCGTGTCTCGTGAAAATCGCTCAGCGAATCGACGGCATCGAGCTGTTTGCGAATCGTGCCACGTGTCGCCGCGGGATCGGCCACGGCCAACTGAGCGCCGGAGCGCCGCCAATACTCGCCCAGCTGATCAAGACACCGCAACAAACCACGTTGATCGTGATGATCGGTTTGTCCCGCGATCAGGGCCGCCGTCAACGCGTTGCGCGACGCATCCAACAGTGACTTGGGGAACGGGTCGGAAAGTTTACGATCCGACCGCTCGAGATGAAACCCAAAGTATTCGCGTCGAACAATCTGACACATGAACGACGAACGTTTGGACCGGCGATACTCAACGGTTCCGTCCGTCGTGCGCGCAAACTGATTCACCACGGATGCGGGCAAGCTCGAACCCTCGATGGACCCGCGTGTAACACCGCGCCGGTCGGCAAAATATCGTATCGTGCCCGCAACGATTCCCCATTTGTTCGCCATTGATCCGCGGGACACCCTCACTGACTCGCCCCGTGCCGTCTCCTCATCGATGACGAGGTCAAGCGGCATCACTTCAGCCAGGAGGGCGCGGAACTGTCGAAGTGTTTTCGCATCAGCTAACGGCAAGGACTCCGGTAGTGAGAGTTCTAACGTTCGGTAGATGGACGCCAGGCCGAGGGCGACGTCCTCAACCGCCTTTACGAGCACGCCACGTTCGTCTGCCCAGATCTCGACATCGGGATCGAAAACATGTCGTGGTAAGCCAAACACCTGGCCGATTGAACCGTGTCGGTTTACCGCATCGGCAAAAAGGTTGTAGGCCGTAAGGTGGTCGCTGCCATCGACAACCAGGCCGGTCAAGTTGCGCTCATCGCGTGTCATGCGGTGCAACGAGTCGATATTGGCCGCTACCGCCACCACGTGTGTCAAATCGTCGGGGGCGGTCACCAAGAGTTCTCCCCAGGCGCGGTCGACGGGCATCGCCTCAACATCGCGGCCGTAAGCGGTAAGACGTCCCTCGTGTACAATGCCGCGATCGACGAGCATGGTCATCGCTCGACGGTAGGCGCCACGATCTAACGGGACGGGCAACTCCAACTCCGTCAGGTCCACCCCGATGGCCGCCGCCGTCAAGGCGACCCTTTCGGTGTCTCCGGCCAGTTGAAACTCGGGTGGCACCGGGCGCAACGACTCGAAATCAATATCTCTATCCGTGAGAATGACGACCTGCCCGCCCTTGACACGTCCGTGTACTCGACCAGCCATCTGAAGAATTTCGTTTGCACCTAAGTATTTTCGCGTCAGGACATTCCGTCCCCCCTGCACGATGTTCTTGTACTGGGCGTCGTAAATCACGACGGTGTCCAAGCCTTGGATATTGAGAGCCGATTGGCCAGCAGCCGTCATCGTGAGCACAAACGGCTTCGGTGCGGTCCCATCCAAAAACGGCCTCACGACGCGAATAGGCTCGCCGCCGTGGTAATACACCACTTCAATTCGCGGATTCCGTTCCGACACGACTTCCGCAGCCTGTTCCGTCTCTGCACGTGTCGGCAAGAACACCGCAACGCCACGACGATCATTGGCGACCTTACGAAGAAAACGTGAACCCAAGAACTGAAATGGTTTTTGCACGACGGTTATTACATTCGCCGCGCGTGTCGGATCAAACGCAGTCGTGTGCAACACATGTGTCGAGTCCAGATACTCGCGATAGAAGGCTGGATCCACAGTCGCGGACAACCACACGAACCGACATCCCACCCGTTTTCCCAACGCGAGGCACAGCTCCAACTCTGCGGAAGTCTGGTGGATCTCGTCAACGATAATCGTGTCGTCTTTGAGAATGAGTTCGCTCTGGAACCAACGCCGTGCAATACCGGTGGTGACAATGACGACATTCCAAGTCGGGGTCTGAGGTGTGGCTTCGCGTTCGCGGTTAACGACACCTACCTTCAGAGACACGCCTAACATTTCTCGAGCTATCGTTTGAATCGCAAGTGTCTTGCCGGTGCCGGTGCCAGCTACGATTCCAAATCCTACGCGCTGACGAGCGTAGTCTCGAATCTCTGGCCCGTGCTCCGTTTCGAGTACCGTCGGGATATCGAGCTGCATAGCCAGTTCAATTGTCTCGCAGGCCGCACGTGTCGGTGCAATGACAATGACCCTGCCGGTTGGTGGTTCAGCTCGGCGAAATTCGTCGTGGTCGGGGGGGAGGTAATGATCGCGGAAGTGGGCAACCGACCCTTTGTCGCCGCTCAATCGCCGAGTGAGATGTCGAGGTCACGAGCCGTTTGCACGGCGTCGCCATCCAGGGGAACCAGCTTGCGAACGGCCAACGCGTCCGCGAGCGGAACCGTACTGACGGTAGGCGGTGTGTAGGACACCATGTGACCGAATTGTTTTTGATGGACCGCCCGCACCGCCTGCGCGCCGAACCGCAACGCCAGTAGACGGTCGAACGCCGTCGGCGAACCGCCGCGCTGCAAATGACCCAAGCTAAGCGAACGCGTCTCCTTGCCCGTCAGTTGCGCGATCTGCTCGGCGACATCTTCGGCAATGCCGCCAAGACGCTCAACACGACCGGCGGACGCCTGCTCGTGTACTGCGCGCGATCCCTTTGCCGGCGCAGCACCCTCGGCTGCGACGACAATGGAAAAGTGACGGCCGGCCGCTTCGCGACGGCGAATTTTGTCGCACACACGATCGATGTCGAACGGAATCTCGGGAATCAAGATGACGTCAGCACCCCCGGCCAACCCCGCGTTCAATGCAATCCAGCCCGCGTAGCGACCCATCAACTCCACCACCATCACACGCGAATGACTTTCTGCCGTTGAGTGCAATTTGTCCAACGCGTCGGTAGCGTTGCTCACCGCGGTGTCGAACCCGAACGTGAGTAGTGTACCGCCAACATCATTGTCGATCGTCTTTGGCACGCCGACAATCGGAACACCCTTCTCGCACAGTCGTGATGCAATCCTCAGACTGCCGTCACCACCAACCACGATCAACGCGTCCAGGCCGGAACGGGAGATCCCTTCCAACACCTCGTCCGACCGATCGACTTCGGACCAGCTTCCGTCTGTACGTTGATGCGGCCATTTGAACGGGTTGCCACGATTTGTGGTGCCGAGTATGGTGCCGCCGCGATGTGTGATGCCACGAACATCGGGCGCTCCGAGTGAGACCAGCTCTCCCTGCCCCAGAAGTCCGCCAAAGCCCTTCTGGATTCCCATCATTTCCCAACCACGATTGACACCACTCAACACGGCAGCGCGTATCACCGCGTTCAGACCCGG
>JAZDDD010000547.1:0-2613 GCA_036679545.1 Gemmatimonadota bacterium
CCAACACTGGTACATCAGAATGGGATTGTCAAAGCGGACTCGTTATGGAGGGTATCATGGGCGCTTTCCGTCAAGATGTAGTACATGCGTTAAGACTCGCCTCAAAACGGCCAGGGTTCGCGGTCGCGGTCGTCGCGACACTTGCTTTCGGCATCGGTGCAAACACTGCGGTGTTCGAAATCATAAACACCGTACTGATGCGCCCACTTCCGTACAAACAACCAGAACGGCTTTTTGCCCTATTCGAACGCGATTCCGTCGATACCAGCCTTCGCGTGGCATCGTATCCGACAGCGCTTGATTGGCGTGAGCAAAGTGATGTCTTCGACGGCGTCGCCTTTGCGAGAGGCTCGCCGATGGCATTTCAAACACTTGAACAAACGGGATTAGTCATAGGAGCGTTCGTTTCGGAAGATTTCTTTCCGCTTCTCGGGGTCCCCGCGTTAATTGGGCGCGGTCTTCAGGTAGCTGACTACACGACCGAAACAAACCACGTTGCCGTACTCGCACACCTTGCGTGGCAGAATTGGTTTGGTGCGGACTCGTCCGTCGTGGGTAACGTGTTCCGAACCGAGGGTGGGACCTTTACGATCGTGGGTGTGATGCCACCGGAGTTCGTCTACCCGAACTGGGGCGCCATTGACACCGACATGTGGTTACCCATTCCGGCAATGTCCGCGCAGGAACTGGCGGCGCTCCAACAACGTGAATTTCACGCCGACAGTTGGGTGATCGCTCGGCTGCGTGCGGAAGTACCGTTGCCTACAGCCACAGCTCAGATGAACACGATCGCTGATAGGCTCGCCGTGGCGTACCCATCCAGTGGTAGCTGGACCCGCGTTGAGTTGACTCCCCTTCGGAGTTTCTTGGTTCGAGACGTGCGCACGCGCCTCTTGCTGCTGGGCGGCGCGGTTGCCTTCGTCTTGCTAATCGGCTGCGCGAATCTCGCAAACTTGTATTTGGCACACGGCGCCGCACGTCGACGCGAGTTCGCCGTCAGGGCGGCGTTGGGCGCGAGCAGGTGGAGAGTTGCTCAACAGCTCGTCACAGAGAGCATGGTCCTGGCAATAGCCGGCGGACTGCTAGGCTCGTGGATTGCCACCGTCGCAATCGCCGTCATCAAAACAACCAATGCGTTTTCGCTCCCTCGCATAACCGAGTTACGCACCGGCCCGTCAGCGCTGGCCTTCGCCGCTGTGCTCACGGCGTTAACGGCTATCGTGTTCTCCACCATCAGCGCCAAGCAAGCGGCGTCTAGTAAGGCCACGAAGTTCCTCAACAATCGCGACGGGTCCGGCGCAAAGGGCAGTAGACTGCCTGACGGAGTCCTCGCCGCTCAATTAGGGTTAACGTTCGTCCTGTTGATCGGTGCCGCATTGCTCGTCGAGTCTTTTGTGCGCATCAGCACGGTCGATCCAGGTTTCGACGCCAATAACTTGGCCGTCGTGCCGATCATACCGCCATCGCCGAGATACGATTCGCCCAATGACGCTATAGATTTGTACAATCGCGTAAAGGAATCCCTCGGTGCCGTACCTGGTGTCGAGGGAGTAGCATTAGTCAACCACGTACCGCCGAGTAGAGCGGGGGCCCGCACGAGTGCGGCGTTTGGCCAAGCTCCGATAGGTGCGAGTGAAAGCCTGCGCGTCGTTTTCCGCACCGTGTCGGCCGGTTACTTCTCCACGATGGGAATTCCCGTCATAGCGGGCCGCGAGTTCAGCAACGAAGACCTGACGGGACCACCCGGACCGTTAATCGTGAATCAGTTCCTTGCCCGCATGTGGGCCGGCGAAAATTCCGTAGGCCAGCGAATGGGTGTTCTCAGAGCTGCCAGCACACGTCCTGATTTCGGCGAGCCGCTCGTCGGAACGATTGTCGGTATTGTTGGAAACATTGGAGACTTTGGCGCCGACCCTGAGCAGCAGCCGTACGTTTACGTCCCGTTCACCCACAACCCCTGGGCATCAATGCGCGTTGTGGTTCGCACCAACATCGCTCCACAGCAGATCATTCCCTCCATGGTCCAAGCCGTACGCCAAGTGGACCCGGCCATCCCACTCGGCGGGAGATTCGCCGATGTCCGCGTCGTAGAGACGGCACGCTTCGGTATTACATCACGCCAACGTTTTAATGCAATCCTGTTAACCACTTTCGCGATCGCGGCCCTCACGCTGGCGACCATCGGCGTTTACGGGGTAATGGCATACACAGTGACCCTCGAAACCAAGCTGATTGGCATTCGCATTGCCCTCGGCGCCACGCCTTCAAGGATTGCTCGTTCGACCGTCATGCGCGTTGCTCGTATTGCCCTGATTGGCCTTACCGGAGGTGTTGTCACCGCCCTGGCGTTGACGCGATTCATTGTCGGAATGCTATATGAAGTTGAGCCAATCAAACCTGAGATGTTTGCCGGTGTGGGATTCATGTTGATTTCGGTAATCGTAATGGCAGCGTATATCCCGGCACGCCGCGCTTCGACGATGGATCCGACAATCGCCCTGCGTTCGGAGTGATCGAAGGGGGTCCAAGCGGGCGAGACTCGACTGCGCGAGGTTCTGACACGCGTTTTCCCACGGTTCGCCGCGTGGCGCAGACGCCGTGCAACATAGTTCT
>JAZDDD010000548.1:0-6321 GCA_036679545.1 Gemmatimonadota bacterium
CCTTTTGGTTGACCAATGTCTCAAGGAGCTGTGTCAGCTCCGTCGAGCTTTGCACGGCAGGAATCACTTCGACAGCATCGGTGGAAATCACCGACCCAGCGGCGGCATCCAGTGCCTGTTGAATGGCCCCGCGGTCTCGCGCCTTCTGCCGCCGTTCCACGTTAAGCTGGACGAAGTCGGCCATCAGCGCTTGCCCTGTGTTGCCCTCTCCTGCCGTTGGATTAGATGGCAAGGCGATCGTTCTGACTTGATGCCGCTCAAGCGCGCCTTCGGCAATTCTCAGGTTCCGAACAGCCGTGGCTCGTTGCGTTTCGAGCACGTTGGTGAGGATGACGAGTTGTTCTTTTTTTAGCGAGGCGGCCAATTCGACGAAACGATCCACAATGCCGTTGAGCTGGGTTGTGATACGAATCGGGCTGGTGCCAAGCATGGACACATCAAGGAAGTTGCCCGATCGATCGACGATGTTAGCCTCCAACCGACCGCCTAAGAACAACGCCGCTTGGGAGGGTGTCGAAACAAAAAACTTTACTTCGCTTCCGGGCTCAAAAAGGGATTTGTCCGGGTGCCATGAAAGGCCCACCGGCTCACCGATGGGCTCGCCGAGCAACCCCACCTGCTCCCACTCGGTATCAAGACTCTGCAGGGTGAACCGATCACCACTTTGATCAACGAGTAACCGGTACTCCCCCGGCCGGATCGAGTCTCCCAAAGTGAGGCTCGCAACTCTCAGCGAATCCGCCGCGTTTGTAAGACTGAGGTAGAGACGGTGTTGTAACACGACGTATCGGAGCACTTCACGCGACCGCAGAAGTGGTATCCAGGCATAGGTATCAACGAGCGTTTCTTGTCCCGCAACGGCGGCGCCTGAAATGGAACCAGCCGAAGACGCCGCAATCCAAACCTTGGCTTCCGTTCTGTACTTTGGACTAAAGAAGCGAGAGGCCACGGCGCCGATGCCGGTACCGATGACGGTAATGGCAATCACGAGGTACTTGTACCGCAAGATCGCAGACAAATACCGGTGCCAGTCAAACCCGGGTTCGTTCTCTTCGCCGAATCCGTCAAAAGCCGTGGGGAGCGGAGCGCCACCCAGCGTTGGAAGCCCGCCCTGCGGGCGTGTTAGGGCGCCGTATTCAATTGGCGTCGGCAAGTCGCTAGACATGTAACTCGTACACCTCGAAACACCGTGTTTTGGTTGAACCTCAACATATTACGAAACTTCCACATTTGGAATTTTCGGCTGCGTGTTCTCCGACTGGGCCTGCGTGAAGCAAGAATTAGGCTTACCGAAGCCCCGCATACAGCATCGGCACCTTGGAGCAAAAGGGCCACCGAAAAAGAGACAAAATGGCGCCGTCACTACGACCTTGAAGCGTTGTGTTGCGTCAACGCAACGCTTATTTCGCAATCGCCGTCAAGTGTCGCAATTCGCCAACAACACCCCAGTCGTGGTGGCTCAGTTTCGAGTGCCGCCCTGCCGAAACATAGACATAGCGCCCATTTGTGCGGCACCTCCGAAACGGTCCGATCTCTGCAACATGCGGGACGACTTTGGTCGTCCTCCGCAACAAACCCTAGGCTGGAGGTCGGCCGCGCTTTGCAAATGATCATAGATCGGTACTGATACCCGAAGAGGCCACAGATGTCAGTTGCTGCAACCGGCGATTCCTTAGGAGCCACCGACGCCCGAGCGCGTGGTGAAGCTAATCTCGCCGAACAACTCCCGATTCCAGCGGAAGCACGATCGGCAATCCGAATTCTGGTGGTCGACGATGAGAGAACCCTTAGGGAAAGCTGTGCGAGCTTTCTCGAAGCCGAAGGATACGCGGTGTCGGTTTGCGGCAAAGGGGACGAGGCAAAGCGAATGCTCAAAACCCAACCGTTCGATATCGTCCTGCTCGATCTTTATATGGGGCGTGTCTCGGGGATGGAACTCCTCCAGATTTGCCTAGAGGCCCACCCGGCGACACTGGCCATTGTGATGACCGGCAATCCGACCATCACGTCAAGTATCGAGGCGTTGCGTTCGGGCGCGTGGGACTACCTGCCAAAGCCGTTTTCAGCCACCCATCTTCAAATCCTCATCGGACGCGCCGCACACACGGTCCTGGTTGGCAGAGAGAGCCACGAGCTGGAGCAGGAGCTGCAGAAGAAGCACCAAAGCCATAGTGACAAACTCTCCATCCTCGGAAGTTCGCCCGTTTTTCAGCGAACCATTGAGCTGGCGCGGAAAGTCGCCGCGACTGACGCCTCGGTCTTCATTACGGGCGAAAGTGGTACGGGCAAGGAGTTGATTGCCCAGTTCATCCACCACTACAGCCGGCGAAGTAGTCGTGCGCTCGTGGCGGTGAACTGTGCCGCCCTGCCAGAGGCACTGTTGGAATCCGAGATGTTCGGGCACCGCAAGGGGGCCTTCACCGGTGCGGTGCGCGACAAACCCGGCCTACTCGAGACCGCAAACGGCGGATCGCTATTTCTCGACGAACTCACAGAGATGTCCAAGCCAATCCAAGCCAAATTACTGCGTGTGATTCAAGACGGCGTGGTGAGGCGCGTAGGCTCGGAAACCGTCGATGCCGTCGTCAATGTGCGGTTCATTGCAGCAACGAATCGAGACCCGGAACTCGCCACCGAATCTGGTGAACTCCGAGAAGACCTGTACTATAGACTGCGTGTCTTTCCGATTCGCATGCCATCGCTCAGGGATAGGAAAGACGATATTCCCTTGTTGGCCAACCACTTCCTTAGGTATTATTGGAATCGACACAAAGGGGATTTGGGCGAGGTCCCGTTCCTCACGGACGAGGCCATACGAGCCCTTCAGGGACATACTTGGCGCGGCAATGTACGGGAACTGCAAAACGTTGTTGAGCACGCCGTGGTTTTGCTCGATCCCGGCGCGAAGATCGGGCCATCGCAGATTCCGTTTATTGGCTCAGAAGAAGCCGCACCGCAGCCAGCAGTCGTCCAGTCGAACGAGTTATATAAGGAAGCGTATCACGCCGCTCGGGAAAGAACGATCGCTGACTTCGAACAACGCTATTTGAAGACGTTGATCAACAGGGCGTCGGGAAATATGTCCAAGGCCGCCCGGCTGGCGGGAGTTGACCGCACAACGCTGTATCGGTTAATGGAGAAGCACGGGCTCCAGCGAGAGACCATCATGGTAAATTCGGAGTAGATGCTGAATCCGATCGAGACGGAAACCGAGCGTAGAAAACCGAAAGCTCGCCCTCAAACCGATCCGCCCGGCCTCCGGACGGACGGTTTCTCGTTTGATACCATTCCCGACGAGGGGATGCAACGAGCGGCTGCGGCAGTTTGGTCGGCCTGGTCAAACGAACGCGGGGATGCGGTGGACGCAGAAGAGGCCCACACGATTTTGGTTCGTGTAGGCACCTTCGTCGCGTCTGCGCTGGCCGGCCAAGTGGTACTGTCCTCCCCTCTCCCCGGATCTATCCTGGCCAGTCGATTTCTCGAACTTCTCCGAAGTCAAATACTCGACCAGTGGTCGGACGGCGATTCTCAACCGCCAAGAGATTTACTGGACGTGATGAGGGCGCACGAAGCCGTCCGCAACGCCATCGAACCGGATTGGTCCGGGTATTTTTCCTCACGATTGACAGGCCCAGACGGTTTAGACCTCGTTGTCCAACTCGCCCATGATTTGAGATCGCCGCTCACGTCAATCCTCTTTCTAGCCGAAACGCTCCAACGCGGGCAAAGCGGTGATGTCAACGAAGTGCAACACCGTCAACTTGGCCTGGTATACGGCGCCGCGCTGGGTCTGAGTTCCATTGCCAGCGACGTCATTGAGCTTGCGCGCGGTGGCGATCGACTTGTTGACGACAAACCCACGGCTTTTTCTGTGGGCGAGGTGCTGGAATCGGTTCAAGACATCGTCCGGCCCATTGCGGCAGAAAAGGGTCTGACGATCAGTATCGTCCCGCCATCTTCCGATATCCGGCTGGGACACCCGTTGGCTCTTAGCAGGGTGTTGCTAAACCTGACAACAAATGCCCTGAAGTTTACCGACGAGGGATTCGTGGAGTTGAGCGTGAAGGCCGCCGGCATGACACAGGCGGAGTTCTCGGTGCGGGATAGCGGAGACGGTATCAATCCCTCGGCGATGGACAGTCTTTACCAACCGTTCCGGCGCGCCCACGGTCGCGATGGTTATTGCTTTTCGGGTACGGGACTTGGATTGGCCATCTGCCGACGCTTAGTGGCAGCCATGGGTTCAGAACTTCAGCTGGAAACGCGCCCGGACTGGGGGACACGTTTCTTCTTCACACTCGACCTTCCACCAGTTTCGTCGTAATTCTGCACGGTCCTTGTACTTTTTTGGTACACCTGCTGTTAAGTTGAGGAGTATCCACCGTTTTAAACGGGTTTGTGAACTTTCCACCAATTGTCTGGTCGGGGATGCGCCCTCCTCTGTCGCAACAGCTCAACACACTAAAACCCTTAGCAACGACCACCACGGCGGGCGTCGGCCCTTCGAGGGGCAGTAAATCCTTACTAGTCAAGACCTTAGACAATGTCGAGCGTGCGGGAAAAGATGCGCACGTGTCTTGCTCCCCTGCCAAGCGAACCGACCGGCCGCCAACAATGGAAGAGCGCCGACAATTAAAACCGATGACGAAGGTAGGCGTAGTGTCAGGACTTGCTAATGATTCGCTCGTGCTGCGGCACGGGCACATACGAGGTGCCAAGGTCAGATTGCTGCAAAAGGTCGCTGAACCCAGAAGCGACTGGCCTAGAAGAATATTGAGTTTTGTCGTGGCCATAGTTGGCCTCGTTATTACCGCCCCGCTGATGCTTGTGCTGGCGGCTTTGATAAGGATCACGTCTCCGGGCCCCATCTTTTTTACACAGACCCGTGTCGGCCTCGACCGCCGCAGAGGCGAACGCCGAAAAGGCCAGTCACCAAGCGAATGCCGTCGCCAAAGCGACGTGGGTGGGAAACCGTTCAAGATCTACAAGTTTCGCACGATGCAGGTACAACAAGTCAGCGAAGGATCTCAGCTGTGGGCCAGCGCAGACGATCCACGCATCACGTCCATCGGCCACACCCTGCGGAAGTTTCGTCTGGACGAGATCCCGCAACTTATCAACGTGCTGAAGGGCGAGATGAACATCGTCGGACCAAGACCTGAGCAACCCCAGATCTTTGCCGAACTGAGAACCCGCATCAATGGTTACGCCACACGCCAACGGGCTCGACCCGGGATCACCGGATGGGCGCAAATCAACCAGCACTATGACCAGGATCTACGCGATGTCCGCCGCAAGGTCACATACGATGTCGAGTACGTGAGCCGGCAATCGATTGTGGAGGACCTGAAGATCATGTTGCACACACTGCCGGTCATGCTGTTCAAGAAGGGCTCCCGGTAACCCGCATCACCTCCGAAAAAAACGCCAGTCAGTAACATCTGACTGGCGTTTTCATTTTCATACCCCGCCGACCGACACTTTTAGAACGGCACGAATCTTGTCGTTATTTACTGCAATACGCTCACAATTACTACAGATCTAACAACAATTCAGGCTTACCCGAGCCGTGCTACGGAGATTCTCGATGCGGATGTGGAGACGTTTTAGACCCTGGTTTCTCGCCCTTCTTACGCCGGTCATCTTAACTTGCGGTGATGGCACGATGGAACCATCCACCATCGTCTCTATTTCCGTTACTCCGGCGAGTCCTACCCTCGCTGCGCTCGGCGCCACTCAACAATTCGTGGCTACGGCTCGAGACGCTACCGGCGAGGTCGTCGGACAAGCCACGATCACCTGGACTTCGTCGGCGGTCGGCGTGGTCACGATTGACGGCAGTACCGGCCTAGCAACCGCGGCCGGAAACGGTACGGCAACGATCACCGCAAGCGTCGGCAGTGTTTCCGGCACGGCGACGATCGCGGTCACGCAAACGGTCGCGGCCGTCAACGTCACGGGTCCATCAACACTGACGGCGCTCGCGGAGACCTCACAGCTCACCGCTGCGGCAACCGACGGGGGTGGTAACACCGTCGCCGGTGTCACGGCCACCTGGGCCTCGTCCGATGTGGCCATCGCCACCGTTGACGTCAACGGATTGATAACCGCTATCGCGAACGGCACGGCCACGATCACCGCCACGGTCAACGGGATCGACGGAACCATTGTCATCACCGTCGCTCAGGCAGCCGCCTCCATCTCCATCACCCAACAGCCCTCCACAGTAGCCTCAAGCGGCATGGCTCTCCCACAACAACCCGTCGTCCAACTGGTGGACGCCAACGGGAACAACGCCGCGGTGGCCGGCACGACCGTCAT
>JAZDDD010000549.1:0-10118 GCA_036679545.1 Gemmatimonadota bacterium
GCATTCGTCTTCGGGCCGGACCGGCCCAAGCCCACACAGAAACAACTCGACCGCAGCACACTCCGGTTGATCCGAGCGCGTAAGGGTGTGCTGACCACGGCGGAACTCATGCAGCACAACGCGCTGCCCCTGCCCGCAGCCGAGGAGGAAATGGGTCGCTTGCTCGGATCGTACTCGGGCGAGCCCACCGTATCGCGGGACGGGGAGTTGGTCTACACCTTCCCGGAGTTGATGATGAGCGCACACGGCACGGTAACGGATCGCGAGCCCAACCCGGCCTGGCTGCGCATGGAGTACCCGCTGGAGGTCACCGGCAACGAAAAGAAGCACAACGCCGTGATCGTCGGTCTGAACGGCTTCAATCTTTTGGCGGGCGCCACCGCTCCCCTATTCATTTTCCCACAGCTCGGCATTGGCGGTACGGCGGCGTTTATCGGCCTGGTAGCGATCCCGGTCGTATTCAGTGTGCTTTTTTTCACCGTCCCGCTACTCCGCAAACTTGGAGTGCGGCGGGAAAACCGCGCGCGGGAAGCCCGCAATTTGAGGCGCACGGTCTTGGGACTCGTCTACCGCGAGGCATTGACCGGAAAGGGTAAGGTCACGGTGGACCAAGCACTCGCGCACGCCAAGTCTCGACTGAAGGGACAGGATGTGGATCGCATCGCGGTCGAAGCCGCGTTGCACCAACTGGCCTCGGAGTTCGATGCCGACGTGTCGTCGGACGACGCAGGCACACTGGTGTTTGCCTTCGGTGCCATCAGACGACAGTTCGCGGCAAGCGAGACAATACGCCAGAAGGTCAAGTTGGAGGATCGCACGTTGGGGGAGATCGTATACTCGAGCGCGGACACGGCTATAGAAGCCTCCAAACGTGACGCCGCGGCGTTCGATCGCGAACTAGCGGCTGGAAACATGGATTTAAGCGGCTACCTTCGGTCTCCCGACCGAGTGGACTTCGAGGATGACTACGAGGTCGTGGCCTTCGAGGAGGAGTTAAAGCTTCGGGGTGTCTCGCGGCGCTGAGCGACCACCACGGTGGTTTGCCACCAGATGAGGACATGCATGCGCCATTGACCGTCCGGCGGGCGTTGCCGCAGTGCGATCCGGAACGGTGACCGGGGATAGTCCTGGCCAAGGCGACCTGCTCCGGACGACTGCCTGGGGAAACCGACTCATCGCTCTCCAACAAACCCGTATTTACCACGATGCGCGCCCGGCAATGTTTAGGAACTCTCGCTGTGTCGGATGCGTGTGACCTGAATGGTCGTGTAACCTTCGCAGCGCGCCAAGTTGTCGATCGGTCCCTCGACCACCACGTCATCGCCCGGTTGAAAGTCGGCGAGGTCCCCGGTGAGTGCGTACGGTACGCCGTCGGCACCACGAAGGAATGGACAGGGGTTCTTTTCGTTCATGATACGCCCCTGTCTGCGCACGTTTCCATCCCGGTCGGTGACATGGAAAACGCTAGAGAGCGCGACCGGCACGAAGTAGGGGTCGAATACGATGAAAAGATGTACCACGTCGTGACGCGCCCATGACGGGATTTCGATTTCGGTCGTAAAGGTGCCATCGTCGTCCGCCAGGACCCACCCTGCTTCTTCAAAACCAAAACGAAGTGCGCCGACCCCCATTCGTAGAGGCGCGAGCGGCGGCATGTCCGTCGCCCGTAGGGTCACCACCGTGCCCGGAGGTCCGCTGCGTGGGGAAAACCCATCCAAGCGGCGATCCGCGAAATCGAGATCTTGTGGTTCCACTCCGACACGTTCCCTCGTTTGTGCCTCGAGGGTCGGCGCCGTCACGAGCGTTGCCAATCCGATGACAACCGCCATCGCGTGAGCTGTGTAGTCGTGTGGTCGTTCCACGTATGGGTAACTCCTCCGGTATCCCGACCGAGCGTTCACAACGGAACAGACGACCTCAACATACCTCTTTTCCTCACCGTCGGCATCGAAAGGCAATCAAAGTTTTCAGGGGCACCTGCCGATCCTTCATTGATGTGCCATGCCCCTCATGACGGAGAAACAGCGACGTGCGGATAGGCGTTTTGTTCGGATATGCCCTACACGGGTCCGGCAGCTGTGTCTACGTGCAAGAACTCATGCAGGCGTTGTGTCAGCTCGGCCACGATTGCACACTCATATGCCACGAGCCTGAGGCATCGTCGGTCGAGCGCTTGGTCCCGGATGTGGAACGAACAAGTTGGGGCATGCAGGGCTACGGCGCCGTTGCGGCGGGAACTTTGAGTGTTCGCGCGATCGAGCTGGCTGAGATTCCCGTTACATACCCACGTCCCGAAATCCCCAACGGTGTCATTCTTTCGGAGATGTCGTGTTCGGCTGCCGACGGATATGTCGATAGCATCGTTGGGCATTTGATGGCTGCACACGACGATTTCCGTTTCGATCTAATCCTCGTCAACCACGCTGGCCTATTGGTGGATGTTGCGGACCGTTACCGTGCTGTCACGGGTACGCCGTTCCGCGTGGTGGTTCACGGGACCGGCCTGCACTATGGCCTCAGTCGTTCTGAAGAACTGCGGGCGCGTATTGGGTATGCCATAAAGCAGGCGGATACCGTTGTAGCACTCAACAAGTCGGTACGTCACAGATTGCTCTCCGTCTTACCGGACTGTGAGCAAGTCAGATGTGTGCAAATTCCTCCTGGAACCGACACCGATCGCTTTGCGCTTACGGGCAATAAGGACGAGTACGTAACGTATGTCGGTCGTCTTATCCTCGACAAGGGCCTCCATTGTCTCCTGGCCGCGTGGCCCATCATTGCTGCGTCGAACCCAGGCGTAGAACTTCGTATTGCCGGGGACGGATGTGACGCCGAGCGGTTGCGCCGCGGTTGGGATTGGTTGCGCCAAGGAGATCGGACACGTTTTCGTGACGCGTGTGTACCGCGTGGCGATGATGCGCGCGGTCGTGCCACTTTTGCGAAACTGCTGGCGCCCCTGGATTCCTTTTTGGCGGGTCAAGGCGCTGCCTACGATTGGCTTTGCGTAAACGCCCGAGACACCGTTCGTTTCATGGGACCACTCCAGCGACCGGACGTCGCGCGACTTGTGTGCAACGCCAGGCTTATGGTGCTCCCGTCTTTGGTACCCGAAGCTCATCCGCTGGCAGTCTGTGAGGCACTATCTGCCGGTACCCCGGTGGTTGGCACGAACTCCGCCGGTATTCGGTGGATCCTCAAGCGTGTGGAAGAACTCGTTCCCGCACTCAAGAGTCGCATGCGCGTGTCACCAGAGGTAACAGGTTTTACGTCCGGTCTCGCTAGGCAGGCGATTGCTTTGTTGCGGTCACCGCCGAAGCCAACGGTGATGGCACGGGCATCATCCTTTGTTTCAAACCACTTCTCATGGTCGTCGTGCGCTGCTGAGCTTGTAACGGGAATGGCGGATACCGTCGGCACACTGAGTGGCCGTGATGCGTCAACAGAGGTGGGCGCGTGAAAAACACGTTGGGGATCATCCTGGCTGCCGGTAAGGGAAGTCGCATGCAATCGGTACTCCCAAAAGTCTTGCACAAAGTAAACGGCGTTCCGATGGTGTCGCGATGTGTCTCCACCTTGGAGGAAGCTGGAGTCGACGAGATCGGAGTTGTCGTTGGGTATGGAGGGAGTCTCGTCCGAGAGGTATTGGGCACTCGCGTCCGTTATGCGTTGCAACGGCAACAACGTGGAACCGGTCACGCCGTGGCCGCTGCGCGCGATTTGATCCGTGCACATGGAGGCAAGGTAGTGATTATGTATGGCGATAACCCGTTGTTGTCGGCATCCACCATCGGACGTCTTGTGCATGCTGTCCATGAAGACGCATCAGGTTCGCTGCTCGCATTCTCGGTAGAAAATCCGCCCGCTGCAGGGCGTATCATCCGCGACGGTTTGGGTCGCTTCGTGGAGATCGTCGAGGAGCGCGACTGCACGGAGACGCAGAAGAACATCCATGAGGTCAACGCCGGAACGTACTGTTTTGAGACGGGTGTTTTGCTCGATGCGTTGTCGAAGTTGAAAGCGGACAATACCCAGGGCGAGTACTATCTCACGGATGTGCCGGGCAACCTCGTAGCGGAGGGGCACCGGATGGAAGTTGTTCCGCCGTATGACATCTTGGAAACTTTAGGGGTGAACGATCCCGAACACTTGGCGTTTGCTGAAACGGCTAAAGAGATCAGGTACGCCGAGTCGATGATGCCGCTCATCGATGCCATTCTTAAGACGGGTGGTGGGTGATTCCCGCTCCGACGCAATTTTCGTATAGTTGGATCAACTTGCCGGCGATCGAATCCCAGCTGTAGTTGTCGTGTGCATATCTGATGGCATCCGCATCGGGTTCCTCCAACACACGTAGGTTGTGCGAAATGATGTCGGTGAGATCGGAAACGAGCGTCGATGGCTCGGGTCGTACTCGGAGATTACGGTGTCCCGGTCGCAGTGTGGGTAGCAATTCGTCAAAGAACGTTTTGGCACCGCCAATGTCGGTGGCAATCGGCGGAATACCAACAGCAAGCGATTCGGCCAACGCAAGCGGGTACGCCTCTGGAATGACGGACGGCAATACGGTGGCGCTGGCGCGCGAGAGTAGCTCCGGCAGCTTGGAGTGGTCCAGAAAACCCGCAAAGGTTACGCGGTTACTCAGATCACATGTGGTCGCGTTGTTGTGCAGCTCTTCAAACGTTGCGTCGTTTGTAAATGGTTCGAGATGCGTCAGCGGTTGGCGAGGTTTGTGATCGAACTCCCACCCAATTTTGACGATGCGGTCGAAAAGCGCCTTTTCTCCGTGTGCTATTGATCGCAACAGTAATTCGAGAGGTTCTCGAAAACTCCCTTCACCTATTATGACGAGGTGCGAATCCGGTCGTGCCTTACCAACGCCACTCATCGCAGTAATCAGTGCGTGAACCCCTTTTCCGGCAACGAGCTTTCCGGCAAACAACACGACTTCGGCCCGCGTCCAGTCAAGATTGGTCAGATTGTCAGCCAGGTCGGCATCGTGTGTCACGTGTTCGTACTGCTTGCGACCGTCTTCGACGGTCTCGAGCAACGATGAATCGTCCGTGGCCGTGCGGGCTTGTTCGAAGAGGTTGTCCATCAATCGCCGGGACGCACCGTTCCCGTTTGATCCAAAAACGTCCGGTGGCGTGCTCTTCCCCGCTCGTGGGGTAAAGATGGAGAGGTCCACCCCAGTTGGAATGATTACGGTTTTCTGTGTGTAACCTGTATCGTCTCCCCAAACGTCATCGAGCCTGGTGAGCATTTCGGGACCGCCGGAGACAATAGCGCGACTGGCGTCGAGCGCTGTCTTCGCAAACGCACGATAACGCTCAGACTTGCGGGCTACGTATTCGATCGCGGATCCGTGTGGCATGACGACGAATTGACAATCCCGGCCTTGGCACGCGCGTCGCGCAACTTCGGGCATCGCCAGTACGTGGTTGGCGTGAATCACGTGAATGTCGAAGGTATCGACGATCGTTGCAACCGCGACGGTGTGGAGATTGATATATTCGTCAAGTTCCTGTTCTGCGAGGTCTAAGAACGTCTTGACGGTGGGAAATCCGGGGTAGGAATCCCAATTGTAAACCGGCAACACCGGTCCTAGCGTCGGCCGATGTACGGTAGCCTTTCCTGGCAAGGGACTTTCGCCGAGCTGGCGTATGTTTCCCGGTCTACCATGCTGATCGTAGTCGATGACCGACGTGACGTGTGGTGGAAACGGTCCCAGCCGCTCTTGGCAGATGACATGAACATCTTGGCCGGTTCGGCACAGAAATTCACTCAGCTTGTTTACATATAAATTGGATCCGGAGCCGCGCAGGCCATACCCGTGAAGTATCGCAATATTCATTGTTAGGCCGCGATAGCGTCATCAGCGTTGGAGTAAATGCTAAAGACTTGGTCCAGATGCGTGAGTTCGAAAACTGTCTGAAGGTGGGTGGGAATCCCCGCCATGCGCAACTCACCTTCGCCCACACGGATTTTCTTGAGAAGTTCGATCAAGACACCGAGACCCGAGGAGTCAATAACCTCGACTTTGCTCAAGTCGATGATGAGACGCCGGTACCCGTCGTTGAGCAAAGAACTTAAGATGCGCCGTATGCTTGGGGCCGATGCGGCGTTGACCGTATTACCCAATGTCACCACGGTCAGATCTCCGATGTGTGCTACCGATGTCCGCGACATGAGTCTCCGAATAAGATACAGTTCCCGACACAAGTGTCGGCCGCTCGTTAGGAACTCTTGATTTGGATGCTAGCCGATCCTGGCACGCATGCGTCTAAATTTTTGAATCACCGGTAACTTATCCAGCCAAGCCGATGCATCGGCTCGATGTGGATCGATGCGGCTGGGTTTACCTGCATATCCCGGTGGTATCTGCGTATGGAGTTGCGGCGGACTGACATCGTCTTCAACGTAATGGTATTCGTAACCCGGAACGAATACATCGTCATCGGCGTTCACATCGACCGTTCGCATGCCGTAACTCATGATTTCGGTGGTCAGCGTTTGTGGTGGGATGATCCAAACGTGTCTCGGAGCCGCAATGAATTGGTACTGGACCTGGCGGTTCCTTGATAGGATCCGGTATTTGTAAACCTTGCCGCCGTACACCCGACTCCCGGACTTGGTGACTTCTACGAGTCCACGACGAAAATCTGGCTCAAATCCGGGAACGAACTTTAGCGAGCGCGGATTGTTTTGTTCGGCAAAATATGCCACGTACTCGCCGCCGTTGACCAACGCTCCGGGGCGTGATGCGGCCTTCCGCCTGGGGCCAGCAAAATCCCGGTACGGTGCAATGCGGTTGTCGGGGGCGTGACGTAGAATGAGGTCCACGGCGTTGTTGTCTCTCCGCGCTTTTTTCGCCATGCGACTCAGCGTATCCAATGCACCCTGAATCTCAAGCGGGAGGTTTGTTGTTTCCTCCGCGCTCTCGCGGACCAACACGCCGTCTCGCGACACCGTCTTCAAGTCACCCTTTGCAATCCAGTTGTCGTTTTCCGAATTGATATGGTGATTGGCGCAACGCCACACCAGCGACACATCTTTGTAAAAGATACGCGGGTAAAGAAATTTTTTATGAGCGCGTGTCGAGAGGTGAACGTAGGCAACAAAAAAACCGATGTTGTCATCGAATCGGGTGTTGGTCAAATAATACGTGGTATCGTACAGGCGTATCTTATACTTGGGTGTGTAGCCGCGCTGAAGGAGTGTCAGCGGCGCACGTTTGGCTGTCCCTGATGGCCGGAGTTGGACACCGGCAGTGATGTGAGCGTGGAACTCCGTTCGCACCTGGTTGGGGGACAGCGAGGATGGCTCAGTGTGAGCTACGACGGTTTCGTCGATCACGTGTCTTCTTGCTCAGCTTTGTAATGTTTGGCTATCAAACGCGGACCGATTATAGCTGTTCCGTTAGGAAATCTCGACTATCGGGCCCGAAGGGCTCAGTGTCGTCAGTGATGGATGCCAAATCGGCTGGCATCGCGCCACATGTGATGTTATTATCACATGTCTAGTCACCCCTGTGGCTTTGACCGTGAACCGACACGGCGGTAGCTTTGTAAGTTGCAGGTGCGTGTGGCGCACCTCCTCTGGGGCGCTTTGTAGTGCCCAACCGAAAAAAAGCCAAGTAACCGAGGAGCTCGTGGACCTACCCATTCGTTACTTCAAGATCAAGAAGGGACGTTGTCCTCGCACGGTGAAGTGGTTGAACTACGACACCGTGTACGAAGGGCAGCTACTATCGATGACATCGCGGACCGTGCGTCTGTATGCACCAGATGAGGATGACAAACGGCCGCATTTTGATGTCTCCTACGACTGGCTCATACCGGCGCGTTCCGCCTAACGTATACGTTTCTTTGACGCACCACGATTGCCCATGATTGGGCGATCGTCTCGTGTGCATTCCCAGGAGGAAAATGGCGTCGTCCGAGCCGACTAAAGGATCAAAAAAGAAGCTGGTGACCATCGGCCAGATGGTCAAGAAGCGACTAAAGGAACTCGAATCGTCGCCAGAGGATCTAGCGGCGGCCATCGATATCCCGGTGGCGTACGTTGAGGATTTGATGGCCGGACGGCGGACGCCGCCGGCGCCGGGGCGAACTGACATCTACGCGGGAATGACGACGTTCCTGAAGTTGGCCCGCAACGAACTCGCGACGATAGCCGAGGAAGAGCGTGAGGCGGTTGCTGCCACCAAGCCCAAGGCAATCAAAGCCGACGTTGTTCGTGCGTTATTGGCGCTGTGTGAACCAGAGACCGCAAAAGATCTCGCAAAGCGCGCCAAGAGGGCCGGTGGCGTCGAGTTCTGGACAATTGTCCAGCGGTTGCTGGACGCGACACGTGGAATGATTCGGCGTTCGTTGAACGATCATGCAGCGTTGCGGACCACCGCGGGAAGGTCTGCCGTGCCCTATTCCGCCTTGCGGATGCAAATTCTCGATTTTCTCGAGGTCACACCGAGCACCCTCACCACGGAAGATGTAGCAAAGTTTCTGAAACCGTATGTGGCCAAGTGGGATTTCGACCGCGAAACAGGCATCATGCGTGTTGTTCAACCGTCCACACATCTCTAAACACCGCATCCCGGGTCCGGGTGGGCCCGGGAAACTCAAGCGACGCCGGTCATAACCCATCCGTCCTTCGACAACTGACCGTACCACGCGTACGACTCCACCCGCGTTTCATCAACGCTCTCGTGTTCATGAAATAGGCATGCCCTGTGCGCGGTTATCACGCAAATGTGATCGGCCCCGCGGGTGTTACTAGATCTATTTCCATTGATGGTTGCCCGTGTATCACCGCAACCTGTATGTCCGCGATAGCGCAGAGCTGTCGCAAACGCTCGTCGTTTATGGCCGACACGCTGTAGGACCGGAGGGAGCATCCTGTCGGTGTGGTGGTTGATGGATGAGTCGTGTCCGCGGTCCACTCGATGAAAAATGGCGCGTTCACGTCATATGATTCATCGAGAAACAACATCGTCCAATGCAGAGTGTGACCGTCTGCGGTTATCCGTTCCCCCGGAATGGATGGTTTGACCGCGAAACCGGCATCAAGCAATTGCGCTCGTGTGTTGGCGACGCTTGTGGTGGCCACGGACCAACGAAACGGCGTGAGACATTCATAGTTCTCGACGCCGCGGAATACGTCATGCAGCTCGGCGCCGCGGCGTGGCGCGAGAACCTCCATGTACTGATTACTGCCCAAGGACACGAGTGCGTTATGTGTGCCGAGCAATGCATGCTCGCCGCCGAAAGCGGGTCGTACGTTGGTGAGCCGTTCAAACTCATCCATGCCGCGTTCGAGATCAGAGATGGCTAGCACGAAGTGGTCGAGGCGCGTCATCATGAAACTATCTTGAAGGTGGACACGGCGTGTGAGATCCGAAGACGGTTCTCCGCGCAAGTTGCGAAATTTGTAGCACAATGGTTTTTTCGTGGCGCTTGCGCAAGGGTGGATGGCGTCAGTCGGTTCGAAGCGCAATCACGGGTGCAATCCCGGTGGCGGCGCCGCGCCGGCAAGTAGCTTGCGAGCAGCGCTACCGTTCCGAGAACCAGCGGCGCCCCGATAAACGTGAAAGGGTCAAGAGTTACAACCCTGAATAGCAAAGAGGACAGCAATCGTGTGGCCGCGTTCAATCCATCGGGCCCAAACGTTGTGATCGGCGATTTCGGAGATTCCATGGAAAACCGTGTTCTGATCTCGTGTGACTGAGAAAAGTCGTCCGGCCGAAGATGGTGTGGCCGGCGACGGCTAGACACCAATGGCCCCCGTGCGCTTCCACCTGTACGAGTCGGCTCATATCTTCCGTGGTCCCCTTGAGACCGCGGCATGACCAAACTGATCGAACGACTCCAAGCTGTTTTCGGCCGTACCTATGCCCTTGAGCGGGAGCTGGGTGGGGGCGGGATGAGCCGCGTATTCCTGGCGGAGGAGACCGCGCTCAACCGACAGGTCGTGATTAAGGTGCTGCCGCCCGACATGGCCGCCGGGGTTAACAAGGAGCGGTTCGAACTCGAGACGCAGCTCGCAGCCTCGCTCCAACACCCGCTGATTGTTCCGATCCTGACCGCCGGGTCCGCCGCACCCGCCGAGCCCGATCTGTTGTA
>JAZDDD010000055.1:0-4838 GCA_036679545.1 Gemmatimonadota bacterium
CGCTCGAGCGGATCGAGGCCGGTGCGCGCGGGAAAGATGCACGAGAAGTCGTCCAGGATCTTGCGGATGAATTCGGCGTGAGTCTGTGAAACGCTACCAAGTCCGATAGATCACACGCATTGGGAACGAATTTTGGGAAGGTGGCGTCGTGGGAACCGCCAAACAGGAAACTAAAGAGGAACGAATGAAGCGCGCAGGATGGAAAACGGGAACCGTCGGAGAGTTTCTTGGCATTCCGCCGGAAGAAGCACAGCTGACTTGTATCCACAACCATCGCTTGATATATTTTATTTACGTGTGAGGTGCATCAGCGTTTTCGCTGTACCAAGAGAGCCGACCAAAGGGTCGGCTCTTTATTTTTTCGATGCGGTAAGCGAAACCTCCGTGGCTCACACTCACCGCTACGTCCCCTTCCGCATGATCATGGAGTTCATCTCGGACGGACTGGTCCGTCAGTCATTCCGTAACGCCATCAAGGGTGCGATCCGGCTGGCCTTCCGAGCGGGAATCATGACGGCTGCCAATGCAACGACGCCTAACAATATCGTGACGATGAGGACGGTGCTTGGGTCCCGCGCGGGGACCTCGTAGAGCAGCGAGTTCAAAACGCGTGAGGCCGAGATGGTTCCACCGATACCCACGGCCAACCCAATCAACACCGGTCGGGTAGCTTGTCGTAGGACGAGTCGGACAACATCCCCACTTGTCGCGCCCAGCGCGATGCGTACTCCAATCTCATGCCTCCGTTGGGAAACGAGATACGCCACGACGCCATAAAGACCGACGGCGGCCAGTGCAACCGCAACACCGGCGAAAACCATCAGTAGTGTGAGATGAAACCGCGCGGACCCAAACGCACGAGAGACCGTTTCGTTTAACGTTTCCGCGCTGCGGATGGGCAGGTTGGGATCGATCGCGCGAATCTCACGTCGGATAGACGGCAGAAGTTCGGACACCGAGCCTACGCCGCGGACAACCACAGACAGGAACGACGAACCCATCTGCGCCTGTGCGAGGTAAGCTTCCGGAACGGGCTCTTGCGTGACAGATCTCGTTCGCACGTCTGCGACGATTCCAACGATGGTGATGGGTTCGTCGCCCACATCGTATCCGACTCCAATTCCCAACCGTATTTGTTTCCCGATGGGATCGACATCTGGATAAAATCTTGCCGCCATCCGCTGGCTCACCACCGCAACCCTACCATCATCGATACGATCGGTTGGTAGCAACATCCTGCCGCGGACAAGGGGCACGCCGATCGTACTGAGGTACTCGGGTGTGACAACGTGAACGGCGACGTCGGGTTGCTGGCCTTCTGGAACAGGTGGCCGATCGAGAAAATCCGTTGCAACGGAAAATCTATTCCCCCCGAGCGGTCGTCCAAGAACGGAACCAACCTGTTCGATGCGAGGATTGGCACGCAGGCGATCTTCCAGTCTCTCGAAGAACTGTACTGCGGCATCGGGGCCGTCGTACGTGGCCCCGGGAAGCGACAAACCAAACGAGATGGCGTT
This sequence comes from Gemmatimonadota bacterium, assembly GCA_036679545.1. Classification (GTDB taxonomy): domain Bacteria; phylum Gemmatimonadota; class Gemmatimonadetes; order Gemmatimonadales; family GWC2-71-9; genus JAZDDC01. Next base: position 1,518 of record JAZDDD010000055.1, read on the forward strand.
TTCGCTGACAAAACCAAGATCAACCGCTTGTAATCGAGCGAAGCTTTTCAGCAATAACCCGGCGCCACTGAGTAAGACAAGTGAAATCGCTATTTCTGCAACGAGCAACGCAGATCGGAACCACTGTTTGGTTTGTCCACCATGAGTACCACGACCACCTTCATGTAGGGCCCTGGCAACGCCAGTGCCGGATATCCTGATCGCCGGCACTAAACCAAAAAGCAGTGTTATAAACGCGATTGAGCCGAATACGAACATGAGGACCGACGTGTCCAAGGTTACTTCGTCGAGACGCGGGATAGTGCTGGGCGCTACGTTGACCAAAACGGCAACACCAACCCTTGCCAAGGCAACACCAACAAGGCCACCGAGTCCAGCCAACACCAACGCCTCGAGCATCAATTGGCGAATCAGCCCACCGCGGCTCGCACCCAACGCTGCGCGGACGGCAATCTCAGGGGCCCTGATGGCACCACGTACCAACAACAGATTGGCCACGTTGGCGCACGCAATGAGGAGAACGAGCACAACCGCACCTAATATTACGAGCAAACCCACTCGCACGTCGCCGTAAACGGCATCGCCCAGCGATTGAATTGCGAAACTTTTCTCGAAATTGTTTTCCGGATACGTCTCTTCCAAGCGGCTCCCAATGGCGCGCAGTTCTTCTCCAGCTTGCGCGTAGGAAGTATTGGGAGTTAGGCGCGCGATCGTTCGCAGGAAATGACAGGAACGACCACATCCCTCCTCATCATGATGAAGCGGGACCCACAGCTGCACGTCGCGGGGATAGGAGAATCCCTGCGGAGCTACGCCAACGATTTCGTGCGAGCGCCCATTCAATGCAATGTTGCGTCCGACGATGTCGGCGGCTCCCGAAAAACGTTCCTGCCAGAATGCGTGACTGACAAGCACGACAAGCGGGCCATTGGGTACGTTTTCTTCGGTCCTGATATCGCGCCCGAGAATAGGGGCGATCTGAAATACTCCCGTCAATCCATCCGTCACCCTCGCTCCGTCGACAACCTCGGCTTCACCCATACCGGTTAGCGTCAGGCCGGTCGTCGAGTATCCGGCCAACGCCACGAGCGACGTCGCAGACTCCTGTAGGTCCCGCAGATCGGGTTGGGACATATTCCCGCGCGCCTCGGGGTCGTCAGCCCATGAGGAACTAACCATGGCAAGCCGGTCCGGTTCGGGATAATCGAGCGGTCGGAGAACCACACCGTTAACAACACTGAAGATGGCCGTGTTGGCGCCGATACCCAGCGCCAGTGTCACAATCGCGGCGGTTGCAAACCCGGGTGTTCGTCGGAGGTTGCGGATGGCGAAACGGGTATCGCGAATGACCCAACTGAGCATGCGTCGTCCTCCTTGCGGAACCCGCATCACTGCCACCAACAACTTCGTAACACGATGCAAGGTGAATCGGGCCGCGGTATCGATGGATTGTTTCCAGTACCAAGCGCACGCCGCAACCGGACCATGCCGTGCACAACGTCGCAGATAGCGCTCGTGCAAGTCGCCCAGTACTTCATCTCGCGCATCTCTCGGTGCGCTGACGGCAACTAGAACGGAGGGGAGCCTGGGCGGACCGGTCCGGCGAGTCACCGCGTGTCCATCTCGGGTTCATAGCCTTCCCACATGTTCAAAAGCTCGGCGCGCGCAGCGTGCAATCGCCGAGTACCGGCGGGTTTGAGAGAAAAGAATCGCTTGGCCCGACCACCACGCTCCGGAGTTGGCATGGCCATCTTCGACCTGATCCACCCCTTTTGTTCGAGCCGTCTCAGCGTGAGGTAGGCAGCTGCTTGGGAGACCGATCGACCGGTCCGGTTTTCAATCTCCTCGATGATTGGGACACCGTACGCCTCCTGCCCCAACCGGAGGATGGCCAACAGGATCAACTGTTCGAATTCACCGAGGGACTCGCGTGGCATTTGATGTCTCCTATCATTTACTCAACAGAGTATAGTAAATGAATAGGAGGGAGGCAAGGAGGGGCGGTCGGATGACCAAGTACGTCGCATTTCTTCGCGGTATCAATGTAGGCGGTCACCATAAGGTCCCGATGGCCGAATTGCGAACGCTTCTCGAAGACATGGAATTTCGAGAGGTGAAAACGCTGCTTGCTTCGGGGAACGTGATACTTGAAACTACAAGAGCAAACAGCAAGACTTTATCGAAGAAGATCGAGAAAAGGCTTGAAGACAAGTTCGGAAAGAACGTCACCACCCGCAACTGGAACACTGTCTTCACGTTGGTGGGATGAACTGCCAGGAGGCGTAACGATCAAGCTACGCCTCCCGCAAATCGCGCTAACTCCCGCGCGTCCCGTGCATTGTCCCGCTCACCGTTTCCGGTCCATCGGCCGTGTGGTAAGTCGCTTCAAGAATCCCCATCAACATCCCTTCTTGTAGAACAGATGCCGTCCGGACCGTGACCATGACTCCGGCGCGCAGAACACTTTCGTATTGATCAGTTTCCGCGATCAGGCTGTCGCCCTTGAGGGTTACGGTCATGGGGATATCGGGCCGACCCTCGAGGGACATCGTCCAGCTGGATCCGTCCGCGGTACTGGTCATGGTGGAAGGAACGGGGTCCGCGACGCCGTCCAACGTTGCAGAGTTCTGCCAAGTCCCGGCAAAATCAGCGAGCGTAGGGCCCGCCGGTATTTGTGCAGATTCCTCTTCCTCTGCCGGCCCACAGGCGGCGAAGAGGGCGAGGCTGAGTAGTGCTGGCACTAAACGCATGAATACTCCTGGAAAAGAATGATGGGGGATGCTACGGCCAACACCGTGAGATGGCAAATGGCGATCATCACCACATCACGACCAAAAAAGCCCTCTCGTAGCAAAACGGAATAAACAAGGGCTGCCCCAACGACGGAGCAGCCCCAAACATTCCCACGCATCGAGTTCGGTGGTAACGGTCCTCCGCTGGCGCGACATGGATCAGCCACGGGTTTCTTGGTTGACGACGCGGGATGGATTTTGACGAACCGGCACGTGGCACTGCCGTGGGCGGGTGCGGACGATCTGCAGTTCCTGCGAGGGAACGGCTTGGATGTCGAGCCGCGCTTCATCGTATTGCAGGCGTACTTCCCGCCAGGGGATCAGTCGTACGACCTCACGGTACACACCACATCGGACGACGTGGATCTCGCGTTGATGCGGACGGCCCCCGGAACAAACGTCAACGCGCCGGTGCTTCCGTTGGCGGATCGCGAATCGCACGCCGCGCCGGGTGAGCAGATTGTGTTTCTCGGCTACCCGACGGGTGTTCACAATTTGCTGTTTCGGATTCCGGAAGAGGAGCGCACTG
>JAZDDD010000550.1:0-3689 GCA_036679545.1 Gemmatimonadota bacterium
CAACGCTCAGTGCAAGCCCGTTGAGTGTTGATGCTGCTGAATGTTGATGTTGAGCGTTGAGTGTTGAGCGTTGAGTGTTGATCTAGTTGCACACCCAGCCCATCTGTGCATACGCGTAACCGGTGCGTTGCAACAATTGGTCGCCCGCCAGGGCGATACCCCAACAAAACAACCCAATCGAAATTACGTGGGCGAACGCTGCGCGGCGCTGCCACGCCACTGTGGCGCTCCATACGGCCGCGGACATGACCGCGACGGTGCCGCCCAGATAACCGGCCAAACCACCGCTGCACAGCTGGTATGGCCAGAACGCCATTGCGATGCCTAACGTGATGCCGAGCGCAACACGCGCCCAGACACCACGACCGGTGTTTTCATCGGTCGTACGCGCTCGACCAACCTGCGTAAGTTGTCTTCTTCTGGCGAACGGCGAAGCCACCCCTCGCGGAGCGAGTGTCAGAACAGTTTTGGTGTGACGCCGAACCGCGGGTGGCCGCGGCACAGGCACATGCGGAAGTTCGGAGAGCAGCTTATCGACGATGATCGATTGGCTGGTAGTACTAAGTCGCCTGTCTGATTCGCGGTACATGGTCGATTACCTCGATTAGTCCGTGGGGTTCGTGGGTCACTGTCGCACAACACGTTGTTGTACTACGGCGCGCCGTCCGATGCCGCATGTTAACTGCCCCCATTTTCCACTGGTCTAATCAACAGCCCGGTCGTCGAGACACGCACCTCAAATGCAGAGGGTGTCCGCGTATCCACAAATGAAGCCGAACCATACTCGGCGTCTACAAGCGGGCCAAATGCTGTCCATCGTCTGCGCAAAGCAAACATGTCAACGGGTTTTTCTACGCTGAGTCCGAATACAGTTCGCAACTTGGATTGTTCATCATCGAGATCGATGTACCGGCCGGAAACCCGGTCGAGTTCGTATTGGGTATGAAGCCCTAGCAAGTTCGCGATTGATTTCCACTTGAGTATGTGTGCGTCAATGTAAAATTCGTCCCCCGCAAGCGAGTAGGTCCGCTCGGTCCCGTCGGGAAAACGCACCTTCGCCGCAAACGTTTGATCGCCTGTTGGTACTGTTGCTACCCAAGCAACTACCTCTTCGTGCGTCAGTGCTTGATAACCGCGTGTGGCTACCGTGATGGTCGCACACAGCGCCGCAAGTGAGAGCATCAACGCGGCGACGGTCATGTCCGCGGCCGAACCAAGCAGCCGCTTTTTTCGGAATGCCACCACACCGAGTGTGACGAAGATCACACTGAGAATCGCAAACGCGATCGCCACCAAAACGAGGAGTTGCATGGCTGCAATATAAAGGGGCGGTCAGGTGGTGAAAGTGCTGTGCGACCGTTTTAGCCCGGCGGCGGTATGGCGGTATGGCGGTATGGCGGGAAGCGGGAAGCGGGAAGCGGGAAGCGGGAAGCGGGTGGCTGGTAGCTGATAGCTGGTAGCCTCCCCTAATTGCATCTCCCCCCTGTCCTTACGATATTCCCCGTCCGCCCGGGACCTCACTGGGTCGCAAGGGCGGTATCGTCTAGGGGTTAGGACGCAGCCCTCTCAAGGCTGAAACACGGGTTCGATTCCCGTTACCGCTATGGGAGCCCTCATCGTCTAACGGTTAGGACACCACTCTTTCAAGGTGGAGATAGGGGTTCGATTCCCCTTGGGGGTACGTAAACGGCGTCGTCCATGCCAGGCACGCTTGACGCCAAACCGGTTCAATGCGGTTTCTGGGTCCAACAGTACGTATGGGACAGGCTATGGAGAAGAATTGAAGGGGTGGGGCCGTGGGTCGGCTGATACGGTCAGCGGGGTTAGCGCGTTTCGGGGAATTCCGTTTTACCCAGGTGGGCAATGTGCCACTCGCCGTCTGTTCGAATGAGTGTCAGCGTGAACTGCATCGTGGCCAGGCGGACACCGCTGTCGTTCGTAAACGAATAGTCCCCGGTCACATCGGCGTTTGCACTGTCCCCAATGCTCCTCAATGTCCTGATCGTCAGGGCCATGTCGAGGTCGTTGGACGTTTTGAATAACTCCCCCCACCCGACAGCTTCGTTCTCCGCCAAGCGCGGGTAAACGGCTCGCAATTGCACGGTATCTCGAGATTCCAGCGCAGCCTCAAGCTCCGAGACCACCGCCGCGATTTGTTGGTCATCGCTTAGCACGGGGTCCAATACCGGAACCGTCACGGGTTCATAAATGGGTAACGCGTCAATAGGAGTCCCGGTATCAATCGGCGTGTTATCCGCCAGTTGCTGCGCTCGTCGCCGTGCGGCTGCTCGCGTTATGGTCCGATGGATGGCCTCCGACTCGGCCCACTTCGTCGCCGCCTTTGATAGTTCCAGGACAGCCTGTGAAATGGCGCCGGCGTTTTCCAGGGAGTCCGCGACAGCAACGATGCTGTCTCCTTCAGCCAACATTGCCACCGGCACGCCTGCATTTTGTGCCTCAAACCGCCTTGTCAGCGAGTTATTTCGCATAGTGGGGATGAGCGTGTCCCCGGGTATTCCTCGGCCAAGCGAGGTCGGCATGGCCGCGACCAACGGCTCGAGTATGGGGTTTTGGGTCGCGGTCACCATTTTGGCGGGAGCGTCCCAGGCCCAAAACAAGCCAAATCCCGCTACGGCGGTGGCAACGACGGACTTGGCCCTGCCCTTGAGTGTCCGGCGGTTAGGTCGGACCACCACTGTCGAGTCATCGGCCGTGGAGATGGCAAGGCACGCGGCCTTGAGTTCGGCCGCCATGTCGTCGGCAGACTGATACCGCGTTTCCGGGACCTTCGCCATCGACTTCCGGACGATTTCCCGAATCCTGCGTGGTATCGACGGATCGATCTCGTGAACTGGTTGGGGATCTTCGCTCAACACTTTGTAAAAAACGGCGTGTGTTGTGTCGGCGTCGAAAGGCTTTTTGAGTGTGAGCAGCTCGTACAAAACTGCGCCAACGGAGAAGATGTCGGTGGCCCCACTGGGGTCGCCGCCTTTGAGCAGTTCCGGTGCCATGTAGCTTGGTGTGCCCAGGACAAACCCCGTATTGGTGAGTTCGGACTCGGCGAGGTGTGCGATGCCGAAGTCCATGATCTTTGCTCGGCCGTCGGCAGTGAGCCTAATGTTGCCCGGTTTGATATCGCGATGCGTGATGCCCCGAGCATGAGCGTACTCGAGTCCTGCCAGAACGTCCAAACCGATCCCGAGCTTGGCCAGGAGGTTAAGCGATGCGCTCTTTGAGATGACGTCGGTGAGGTCGCTCCCCGCAACATATTCCATAGCGATGTAGAGTTGGCCTTCGAACTCGCCGAACTCGTAAATCGTTATGATATTAGGGTGTTGGAGCGATCCCGCCGTGCGGGCCTCCCGGTGGAACCGGTCGCGAAGTTGGGGGTCCGCCGAAACGGCTGGGCTCATCAGTTTGACGGCAACGTCCCGACCGAGGTCGGGGTCTTTCCCGCGGTAGACGGTGCCCATAGCCCCAGCCCCCAACAGGTCCAATAGCTGGTACCTGCCGATGGCGCGTTTGATCGGCGCTGGGTTGGCCGATCGCCACGCCTGATCCTGGGCGGGAGCGGTGTTATTTACCATGGTTTAGTAGGATTTCGCAGCAATATCCGGACCTAGCTAGGAAACCCAATCTAGTAATACCCCTTGGTGCTGGAAAGGCTTCGAGGCCTCGTAGTCGAACGT
>JAZDDD010000551.1:0-4132 GCA_036679545.1 Gemmatimonadota bacterium
ATCGTTTTTACTACCAATCACCGTGGTTCGTCTTGCGCCAGCAGCGCCCTGCGCTCCGCGGATCGCTTGGAACATCCGCTGCCAGCCACCACCGACCCACTGTGCACCGCGCGCTAGTCCGGTCCCTATGACACGTGCACTTTGGACGATGCTTCGTACACACGCGGGAATGCGCAACAAGCATGGGTTAAGCCCAAAGGGGTCACTGAAGTTGACCGGATCCCCGTTTGCGAAGCCATAGAGGTTGAGCCCACCCGCCAGGCCGATCGGGTCTTCTTGCGTAAATCGCCCGGTGTCGGGATCGTAGTACCGGTTGCGCATGTACATCTGCCCTGACGCATCGCGCTTATTCGTTGCCAAAGACCCCATCCAGCTCGTGGGTCCGTCGTCTTTCATGCGACGGAACTGGTATGTGAGCCACCATCGCTCGCCCGGCCATTCCACCGTGATGCAACCGCTCCAGTTGTTCTCGATCGTGCAATCAAGTTGTCGACCGTCGGGATCCGCGCTCTGGTCGATCGATCCACGCCAGTTGGTTAGCGGAATCACTTCGATCACACCGCGGCGATCCGGCGAGTAAAATCGCCGGTCGATCTCGAGGGGTGAATCCAAGCTCGTCCCAAAGGTGTAACTCACCTGTCCATAGGGAAATACCGTCTGGGGTCCTTCAACCCAGACGCACGTCGGATCCTCCGCCGGAGGCGGGTCGACTTGAGTCGCACAGTCGATTTGATTGTTCCCGAGGTCCCCCGGAGACTCGATGCGCTCCCAATAGCCTAAGCTCAAATCGATGAACCCGTCGTCCCGCTCCAACTCGAGGGGATTGATGCCTTTTGCGCCCGGATAGCGGGTCTCGTGCAGGAGTTGATCGCCGTCCCAAACGAACCGCGCGATCACATTGTCGCAATTGGGGCCTGCACACGAGATCCAGCTGCGGCTGCGCACCAAGACCCGCCGGCCAAGCGCATCGTACCGATACTCTTCAAACGTGGATCGGTCGTTGTAGCCTGGCAAACCGCCGCGATTGCAGACTGCGTCGCGCCAGATGCACGAGCGCTTGTCGGTCAAATACAACCTGTCGTCAACGCCGTAGTTGTTGACGGTCTCGACGCGCAAGACATCACGGCGGGAAATCCCGTGACCCTTCGAGATGCGCCGCTGATTGCCAGACGCGTCATACTCGAACAGAGTCAAAAGGGTACGGCTGAGGTTATACTGGGTTCTCAGGCGACCTGTACCATCGCTCGCATACGTATACTTGCCCTGCTCGGTCGCAGGCAGGACCCGCTCCGGATCCGAGTATCCTTCACGCTCCATATCCACTTGGTTACCCAGCGCATCGAGCGTGTAGTTCTCCTCCGAGAACGGGTTCACGAACAGATCGTTGCGGTTGCTAAGAGACCAGAACAGGCCGCCCAGACCGTTGTAGGCCATCCAGCTCGGGCCGATGAGCTGTCCGACGCGCATGATCCGACCGTCTGCGTTGTACTTGAACTGGTCACAGGCAATTGGTGTACCTGGTGCGACGCGGTCAAACTCTTGGCAAGCAGCCGCGTCTCCAGACCAAGCCCCGGGGCCGGTGGTCACGCCGGCCGTTATCCTGCGCATCTCAACCCGGCCGTCCCCGTCATACATCCACTCTTCAACTAGATCGCCGGGCCGCGTCAATTGGAGTAGACGTCCCTCTTCATCGTAATCAAATTCAAACGGATGACCTTGCGGCGAGGTCACCGACTCGAGCTGGCCCGATCCGTCATAGGTGTAGTTCGTCGTGCCGCTGGTAAACTGGATCGGATGACTCAGCACCTTGCGCCTGCCGTTTAAGTCGTATTCGTATTGCAACGAGTAGACATGCTTTGTGAAATCGGCCCCTTCGTATGACCGGATCCTTTGAGTCTCGGACTGAAGCGTCCCATCGAGATTGTAGATGCGGGTGATTTGGGCATCGTTGTTGTCCGCCGTCAGGATGTTACCCATGGAGTCGTAGGTGAAGCTCTGGGTATTCGCGGGAATGGTCCAACCGGTGCCGACATTGGGATACAGGGGGAAATCCCACCGGGTGCCCTCCAGGTAGACCGGCACCCGACTGTAGTGCAGCTCCGGAACGATGCGCGTGGTCATCCGATTCAACGCGTCATACTGCATGGTAATCGGCTTGTTGTGCTCAGCGCCCAGTCGCGTCAGCACGGACACCACATTACCAGCAGCGTCGTACGCCGTGGTCTCTACTTTGTCCCCGGTGTCGACTGCTGCCGCCACTGCTCTCGCGACCACCGTTCTCGCTGCTAACAATAATTCGTCGTCGCCCCCGTCGTCGCCCCCGTCATCATTTCCGTCGTCGTTTCCGTCGTCGTTTCCGTCGTCGTTTCCGTCGTCATCCTCTGCTTCGCCCGGCGCAATCTCGCGTACTTTGCGCCCCATTCCGTCGTATTCGAAAGAAGTCGTCACCACACCGATGGCGTTCGGATCCGGATCCGACCGCCGCGACACACGTCGCAGGTTGCCTTCCTCGGTGTATTTGTTGTCGACAATCAGAGCGCCGACGCGGGGTACGGTCGGCGCGACCCGTTCGTCGAACTCATTCCAATACGGCGCCGGATCGGCATAGGACTCCGTATGCTTGACCCGGTCAAGGATGTCGTATTCGACGCTCTGGTACCTGAAGGCGGTCTGGGCCTCATCGATAGGACTCTTCGTCAGCGTGGTTCGACCGAGAGAATCGGGCGTCAGCTCGGTACGGAATCCGAGACCCGAGATTTGCGCCTTCAGGTTGCCCAGGCGGTCGTATTCCAGCGTCTGCGGTTCAGACAACGGCGGCCGGATTTCCTTTACTTGCCCTTCGGCGTTGTAAATGAAATTGATCCGGCTGGCGAGCCCAAGAAATCCGTCCTGCTGCCACTCACGGTTGCCGCGGCTGTCATAGCTGATCTCGGTTACTTCCCCCTCCGGCTGGGTCGTCCTGGTGACAAAATCCGGCCAACCGGGGTTTTCATAGGCATAGAGAGTCCTCGCGAGCGTCGCGCCATTCACGACCGAGGTGACGTTGCCTCGGTCATTGAAGCTGGCGGTACCAAAGTGGCCGTTCGGATATTCGACACGCGTGACGAGTCCAGGGAATCGTGCATCCTGCCGGAACAGCTTCGTCTCGTTGCCGAGTGCGTCGGCCAATTTGCTGACACCGCCCGTGGTGTCGAAGTAGTACTTGGTGATATCGGCCACGGTCCGCGGGCCGTCGATGAGCGCGTGCGCCGTTGAAACATTCTCACCGACCCGGAAGCCCACAATCTCGTAAGGGCGGATCGTGACGGTCACATCGGGACCGGTCCCTTGCATCCAATGGGTGGACCCGACGACCTTACCGGCGTCTCCATAAGCGTAGTTGGTCGTGTAGCCGGCCCGGCCGGTGCGCGAGGTCATTCGATTCAGGTTGGTGCCCGAGGCATAACCAAATCCCACCGAGAATTGGTGGGGATCAACAATCTCGTCCACCCGGCTGCCGCTCCGACGGAGCGCGGTCACCCGAGTCGAACGGTCCAGCCCCGGAGCCTGCACGCGGTCCAAGAGACCATCACTTCCATAGAAGAACTCGTAAGCCAGCTCCTCGCCACCGGGGATAGGGAGCCAGATCTTCAAGAGTCTTTGTTGCTCGGTCGAGCCAGCGCCGCTGGCATACTCGAGACGGGTCGTCTGTCCGGTTCGGCGCACCGTCTCGCGATGACGACCCTCCCGATCGAATTGGATCTTCGCCTTTCCCGGTAACTCCCGAACGTACCTGCCCAAGCTCGCATTCCACGTAATCCTGTCGACGCGATCAAGCGTCCGGGCCTGCCACTGGCTAGCGCCGCGCGGTGTATAGGTGCGATAGCTCCCGTCACTCCCAACCCAGAGGATGTCGCTGCTTCCGGCAGGGAAGTAGATTTGCTCGACGCCCGAGACCCACCAACCGGCACCGTAGGAACTCTCGCTTCGCCGCACGACGACAAGCGTCCCGGACATACGACCAGATTGCGCAATTCCGCCGATGTTGGCCGTCACCTCCAGAGTGTATGGGTACACTCCGGTCGGCTCATTCGCGGCGTCGTAACCGATGACGATACGAGTCGCTCCGCAACCAAAGCTACTACCAGAATAA
>JAZDDD010000552.1:0-5631 GCA_036679545.1 Gemmatimonadota bacterium
GGGCCGGTCAAGATCGGCGCTCGGTCGAACGGCGTAGACTGGCCATTGAAGTACCGACGGAGCGGCGAAAATCTGACCGTCGCCAAGATCAAAGACGCAGCGGAACGGAACGTCGTACACAGGCGTCCGCTCCATCGGAAGCGGCGGCGCGACATACGCTGCTTCCCTATTCACGCGGTGAAGCAGAACAATTAAAGCTGGGCATACGCGTCGGCAAGCCCGCCTGCCCGTCCTGCGGCCAGGCGACCTCGGAGGGCCCCGCCCTCACCCGCGGCGACCATGCGGTCCGAGAGTATCGTTGCATGCGATGCCGTAAGGGTGTCATGGTCCGCCAGGGATAACCCACCCCTACAAGCTAAAAACCACCGAACCGGGAATGTCACGCCGTAGCGGCCACGCTTCCGGTAGATGGCTCACGTCCGGTTACGTCGGCACGCAACTCCTCCCCCTCGGTGCGCGCCACAAATACCGTTGCCGTGAGGTCACCGGTCAGATTCACGGCAGTACGAATCATGTCGAGGATCCGGTCGACTCCTAGAATCAAGGCGATACCCGTTTCCGGCACACCCGCCTGAATCAGTACCAGGGTCAACGTGATGATGCCCGCGCCCGGCACCCCGGCCGCGCCAACGGACGCCAATGTTGCCGTCAACACCACGGTGAGTTGTTGGCCAATGGAAAGATCAATGCCAAAGACCTGGGCAATGAACATCACCGCAACGCCCTGGTAGAGAGCGGTGCCATCCATGTTCACCGTGGCACCAAGCGGCAGCACAAAGCTCGAAATTCGTTTCGAGACACCCAATCCCTCTTCGGCCGTCCGCATGGACACCGGTAGGGTTGCTGACGAACTGGATGTCGAGAAACCAAGGATCTGGACTTCGCGAATTTTTTTGAAGAACACCACCGGATTCACACGCGCCAAGAACTTCAGAATGAAACCGTACGTCACTAAGGCGTGCAACGCGAGACCCAAGATGACGGTGCCGGTGTAGAAGAGTAGGCTTTGCAGGATGTTCCATCCAAACTGTGCCGTGACACTCGCAATGAGTGCAAACACCGCATACGGCGCGAGCAGCATCACCCAATGAATCATCGTCATCGAAATGTCATTGACCCCTTCAAAGAACCCGACGACCGTCTTTCGTCGAGTCTCATCTTTGATCAAAGACGCCGCGACGCCAAAAAGGATGCTGAACAAAATGAGTGGCAACATATCGCCGTTTGCCGCAGCGCCAATCGGATTATCCGGAATCATGTTGAGAATGACATCGACGATGCCAGGCGCTTCCTGAGCCAACGCAACACGACCCGCCGCATCTCCACCAAACTCGGCCGTCAGGGCTGCTTGCGCCGTACTATCCAACCCCCTGCCAGGTCGCATGACATTGGACAGGACCAGTCCAATACTCACCGCAACGCTTGTTGTCAGGATGTAAAACGCGACGGTTTTGCCACCCACACGACCCAGGGTCCTGAGGTCACCGAGACTGGCGGCGCCAACGATAAGGCTAGCCACGACCAGCGGCACAACAATCATGCGGATCAGCCGTATCCAGCCCGAGCCGAAAGGACTCACAAAATCCACGACCGCCAAACCCCACCCCAGGTCGAGCATATTCGAACCAACACCAAAGGCGGCGCCCAGAAGAAATCCAATTGCGATTTTTGTGTATAGCTTCATAACGGTATTCGATTCCTCGTGTACGAAAAGTCATCCACACCCAGTCACGACCGGGAAGGCTAGTCGATCGGTGGCAAACCGGCGCTCCCGCGCTGCCTCTGTAGCATACGCTCTGTATCCTCGATCCGTTCCTCCAAGTCCAGCATACGCTCTTCGAGCCGCCCTTCGGTCGCTTCAAGGTCTGCGAGCGTAAACGGTCCACCACCGCGGTCGTGAATCGAATCAGCGAGGGCGCGACCTATTTGGCTTCGGGACACAATGGCAACGATGAGAAACAGCCAAAACATGCAGCGTTCTCCTGACCTCTTAGTCGAGTGTCTTCCTGACAGCCTGATCGTGAAGCATTGCCTTCGTGGCCGTCCGGTAGATGCTGATGTACACCACCAAAACAATGAGCGCCGCCCAAAGAGTCTTACCCGTCAGTTGAACCGCACCAGCGGCGAGCAGTATCCCAAACCCCAGAGGCCACACTTGACGCAACGGTGACTCATCCAGCCACCGCCACATTGCAAGAAACCAACGCGTCAGTGTGTCTGGCGAGCGAAGCCGCCCGCTTTCTTGCCTTTCGGCAAGTTCTTCTGTTTCAACGTCTCCCATGCGTACCTCGCTATTGGATCAGTGATTGCCTGCGCCGCGCAAGAACCGCTCCGCCGCATCAATACGGTCCTCTAGGTCGAGAATCCGCTCTTCCGCCCGTTGCTCCATCCATCGAAGCTCCTCACCATCGACCTGCGACGCTGGACGCCGACCCGCCATTCGGTCGGCGATGGCCCGGCCAATTGGACTCGTTGCAACAGCAATCACAGAAAAAACAAACCAAATCATAAGATCAATTTGGCTCGCGACGAAGCAGCGCGCTACCGACAATGCCACTGTAAACCGGGTGGTCCCCCACTAGTTCACGGTGTATCGTTCCACGGCGCACTCCAACCAAATGGAAACCGGTCATGGCGTCGGAACGAATCGACGGTGAACCCAAACCCATCCTGCAAAAACACTCCCGTGAGTTTCTACTTCGCGATCCCGGTGAGGCGGTCCGACGTACTCGGCGGAGACGATGGGTCACGGTGTTTGCAAGCCTCGTGGTCGCAGGATTCTTGGGTACCGTGTCGACTCGATTCTTATTAGCACAACGGACAATCGCGCAGGCGCATGCATTGTCTATGGTACACGATCTCGGACGTTTGGTGACCGCGCAGACCGTGTTTCGCAACGAGACCGGCAGATACGCAATCCAGGGAGCACTTGGTGTCGGGTTCGTGCCATCTCAGGCGGTTCATGTCACCATTATCGCCGCCGATCAAACGGGCTGGCACGCATACGCCAGCCATCTTCGATCAACACAACGGTGCGTGGTGACCGTGGGCACTGGCGTATCCGTCCTGCGAAACATGCCTTCGGCGAAACCTTCCTGCGGCACATGACGAGTTTGCTCGATATCGTCTTGGCCTACCCCCGCTTCGTTTGGGACTTCTTTCTTTTGCGTGGATTGACGGGGTTCGAACGTGCGGGAACACTCAGCGGAACCCTGCTTCTGTTCTTTCTCGTCGGGTTTGCGCTCGCGCTCCTCGTTGGCGTGGTGAGGCCGCCGGATGCGGAGCCCATTCATGAGTCGGATCCGCGAGTGACACCAACCCCGTCGAGCCATCCTGCCCATCGCTTCGCGGAAGATATTGTTCGCCTGACAATCGTTATTGTCGGCGGGTCACTCATCTTGCATGCGCTCATGCTTTTATACTCCAACGTCGTATCCACCGTACCGATGGGGAACGCACTCGATACCACGAACGCCGCATTGGGATACGGCGCAATTTATTTGCCGGTTCACGCCGTGCTCACGCGATTGCACGGTCGCATCGCGCAGAAGAATCGCGAAAGCAAGACACGAACGACAAAACCCGTCACCGTGGCGTTGGGCATCTTCCAATTCCTCTTTCCTGTTTTTTTCTTGCTTTCGTTGAGTCAGGTATACGGTGTACCGCTTTTTGCGATCATCAGTCCCGCCGTCGTTTCGGCAATTGGCACCGTCGTCGCCGTGACGGGTGTTGTGGCAATTACGTTGTTGTTACTGCGGGGCAATCCGCCCGTAAAGGGCTGACAATGGCACAATGAAACGCCCCTCGAACGAGCAGGGGTGCGCGGGTGCAACGTACGATGAAAAGGAGAGGGGTGTTGCGGGCGGTGCTCTAGTGCTTGCCAAGCCGCCGGCGACGACGGGCCGCAGCTTGCTTCAACCGTTTTGCCTTGCTGGGTTTGATATAAAACCGCTTTTCCCTGAGGTCTTTCAGGATTCCGGCACGAAGGACTTTCCGCTTGAACGCTTTGAGCGCCCACTCGAGTCGATCGTCCTCACTGAGAATAATTTCAGCCAATCAGGCCTCCGTATGTACGGCACAGGCGGGCACGGGCCCAGTCCAAGTCGGGGAGGAAGGATACCAGGATTCGCCTGTCGGTCAAGCCGAGGGGGTGGCCCCCGCCTGGTGTGGATTTGCCGTGTGGCTCGCCCTGAGATACCTCGTGGCCACCGCCATCAACGACGCCTGCGTCTCCCCGGGAGCAACATCACACAAGAACAACTTTTGTCCATCCACGACCAGCCACCACTTCAGCTTTGACGAATCCTCCGTGTCGCTCGTCACTGCGTACGGGCGCCCCGCATATTTGAACGAAAAGTCCTTTACCAATCAACTACCTCCGGGCACGCTTCGGGCCTGTTTTGTTTCCACGCCCAACCAACATACCCGAGTTTTGCTCAGTATTCCGCAATCCGCAAGTGGGCAAGCCGATACGTCATGCCAAATCGGAATGGGAAGTATTGCGTATTGAACAACTGAAGGTCGCCCGTGATGTCGGAGTAGCGCGGTCCACGAAATCCAATGACGTATCGACCATCGACAAAAAACGTGAAATTCCGACCGATCCGGAAATCGAGACCACCACCTACACCCACCGAGAACGAGTTCTCCCTAGCACCGCCGCCGTCAGCTCGGCCTGGACCGAAATCCTCCCTTGCTAAATCGGCGCCACCGGGCCCCGTGACGGAAAACGCTCCCGCTACCATACGCAGGTAGCCCACTCCCCCCGTGAGGTATGGTACGACTGTCGGCCAATCCGGGTGGGCTTTCATTCCGACATAAACATTCATCAGCGTCAACGGCGCTCCACGAACCTCGGCGTTTTCGCGCGAGTGCAGACGAAACAAACCGGTGGCCGACTCTAAGAAGGCAAGGAGACGCCCCTCTTCAAAGGAGTAGCGGTTATAGTCCACCGACGCGGTGAGCGTGACGGTACGTGTCGCCGTTATTCCGAAACCACCCCCCAGCGCGTAGGACGGCGACCAAAAATCTCCGATTTCGGCGGGAGCGGAGACCACCGACGACGCACCATTGAAATGCAAAACGGGTACGACGCGAAAACGTTCATACGGAGCCGACGCGGGTGTTGGTTCCCCGGGCCGCCTGTCTTCGTCTCCCGTAGCAACCGTGCGGCGTGTTCGGCGGGCATCGGAAATCACTTCGATGGCACCACCGGTGTGCCCTGTTCCCCATTGCATCGTGGCTTCCGTCGCCGTGTAATACCGGATTTCTTCGACCAGGGTGATGCTGATATTTCGCAGCGCGTCGAGGTCTACCTGCCGAATGTTGTCTTGATAAGCCTGCGGGAACGTACTGCCCAAGAACGAGGTCGTTCCGACTGGGCGCAACCATGTTGAGCGCAACCGTTGGACCGCCTCATACGCATTTAATGCGGTCGGGGCTCGATCGAGAATATCCTCGCGCGTAATAACGTCGCGAACGCTGGCCGTGCGGCGAAGCCCCACTTGGTCGTTGCTGCTATAACTTGAAACGGCGCAGCCACTCCCTAGGAGTAAGGCAGCGCCGATGGATAATCGGGTCGAACCAGTTAGCGCCATTTCCCCGAATTCATCGTTAAAGTTGTTCGTCGGG
>JAZDDD010000553.1:0-2371 GCA_036679545.1 Gemmatimonadota bacterium
CTAGCCCCGAGTGCAAATCGAATTGCAATCTCCTTGCGAAGATCCGTGGCTCGGCTGGAGAACAGTCCGGCGACGTTGATACACGCGATTAACAGGACCAACGCCACGGCGGCCATGAGGATTGTCATCGAACGCCGAAGGGTGGGGTCGAGCCTAGAGTTCGTAAGCGGTGACGGAACCGGTGCGGTGGTGACACCACGCGGCGAGGGAAATTGTTCATCCAGCGCAGCGCCGATTGTTGAGAGTTCCGCAACACTCTCTTCCATCGTAGCCTGGTCGTCAAGGCGGCCGATGATTCGGTGCCAATGCGTTCCCCACCATGTCAATGCATTAGGTCGATGTTGAATCGCAGGAGCCATTGCAATGGGGACCCATACTTCTGCGTTTCCGCCGATATCTTGAAAATGTCTTGGAATGACGCCAACGACGATGAGTTGCGTTTCGTCAATATGGACTGATTTCCCGAGAATGTCCGTGTCTCCGCCGAACTGATCACGCCACAATGCGTCGCTAAGTACGGCGACTGCGTTTCCCGCCGTCTCAAGATCCTCTGATTCAAGAAACGTCCGACCCAGAACCGCCTCCACACCCAGCAACGAGAAGTACGAGGGTGATACAAGCTTGAGTTGCACACGTCGCGGTCTTTCGACTCCGGTGAGGTTGGCTGGCCCGTCGGCAAACGCCGCAAGCAATTGTAATGTCGATGCCGATTGCTTGATTACGTTGTACTTTGGGTAAGACCACCACAATTGGTTTTCATATGTTGATTCGTCCGGGGATGATCGGGAGAGCAAAACGTTTACTAGCCTGTCTGCATTAGGATATTGAAGTGGTCGCAGCATTGCGGCATCGACAATACTGAACATCGCGGTATTTGCGCCGATCCCGAGGGCTATCGTCAACACGGCGACGATTGCAAAACTCGGTCGTTTTGCAAGTGCGCGAAAGGCGTAACGTAACTCTCGAATCGTGCTTTCCATCTTAGGGCCTCTATGCCGTGATGTTGGGCGGTAGCCTGTCTTACGACGGCGCGTATGGAGATTTCTGATGAGGCGTTGCGAGGAATAGTGCCAGCAGATGTTCACGACCTGAAGCAGGAACCAACCACTCTTTTTCAAGGAAGGCCGTGCTCCAAAACGCAGCGCCGCATCTTCCGCTATTTCGTCGAGTACCATATCTCGCGTTGTCCCGGACGGCACAAACATCCGAAACAAGAATCGGGAAACGCGAAACAGTATTGTCGCAGGCACTACACGTCCCCAAGAGCCGTACGCACGCCGTTCCACATGGTCTCCAGCACCCTGCGAGAATCACGCAAGGCGTGCAAACCGGTGCGTGTGACTTCGAAACATCGCTTGTGGCTGCTGCCGTCTTTGCCGGGGGTGCGAACTCGGGACGTCAATAACTCCTTTGCTTCTAGCCGGTCTAGTGTGGTATACAAGGCACCGGGCGAGATTGCCCGCTCGAGATGCCTCTCGATTTCACGGCGAATTGTTACGCCGTAGCCATGTCTTTCGAGGCTCAACACCGCGAGCATGACGATCTGTTCGAATTCACCCAGGAACATGTACCGGCCTCGACAAGAAACTACAATGTAGTAAAACAGGTCGAAACAAACAACATGCATGCGACACTTGCTACCGGTTTCAGGAGGTGGCGGAAAGAAAGAACCACTTTTTTCCCGTGGATTCCGCGGCGCTAATGCGAGTTTCTTTTGACCATCAGCCGCTGTCGCACCAGTCAGCCAATAACGTCCGTCAACATCACAATCACCATGTACTTTATGAACAGTCCGACGGCACTAATCGCCAGTGCTTTCACAGCGTTGTAGCGCATGATCCCCGACACCAGCAGCATGTTTGGTGATGAGAGTGGAGACAGGTTGAGCGCAAGAATTGCCCATCCACCCCATTTGTCGAACGTCCGTTTGAATTTTTCGAACTTCTCGCGGCTGATGAGCGTGTCCACGATTCGCTCGCTAACGACGTAACCAATGCTAAAGTCAATCGTCTGCGCCACAAGGGCGGTCGCGATTGCGATTCCAACCAGTACGTCGGCCGGATGTCCGCCGGTTAGGTAAAGAGGCACGAGGGCTTCGACCGGCATGAGGAGGAAAAACAAATAGCCGGCGAAATGGATGAGTGCGAACGACATCAAGCCGGGTTGCCGGCCCGCCATGATTTCCCGCCCCAGCGTGGACCCGACGATGGCGGTGATTACCACGAGCATGATCGCTCCGCCGAGCAGGCCTTTTTTGGTCAGCTTCACTGAATCTGCATGACGTAGCGGTGTCGTTTCCGAGGGAGATGGCGCGCAAGGTATCTCAGGTGGCCTCCCTGCACAACGAATGTCCCGAGAGTCTTGATTGACT